>JANXOO010000817.1 GCA_025353525.1 Schlesneria sp.
GACATTTCAAATCCTGATGTCAGTTGTCAGTTGTCAGTTGTACGTCGCTCAGCGCAAGCACCATTCGTGAAACCTTCAGGCCAGGATCTCTTTCACGGGTTGACAGCCGAAATCGACGATCGGAATCGGGCGGGCTCCGAACTGGTATTCCTTCGCCGGATCGATGCCGAGTGCTGCAAAGATTGTGGCGAACAGGTCGCCCGCCTTTGTTTCGCCCTCCGTAACCGTTTGCCCGTCGGCGTCCGTTTTTCCATATACGGTACCACCTTTGATGCCACAACCGGAGAGCGAGCAACTCCACGCATTCGCAAAATGGTCACGTCCAAGGCTGGCATTGATTTGCGGTGTCCGCCCGAATTCGCCGAATGTCAGGACGAGCGTATTTTCCAACAAGCCGCGTTGACCCAGATCGTCCAGCAGCGCGGACATTCCCTGATCCAGATCCGCACACAACTCGCGATGCGTTTCGAAATTCTGTCCGTGGCTGTCCCACCATGCCCGGGCGACTTTGACAAACGGAACTCCCGCTTCCACAAGTCGTCGTGCGACCAGGCACTGCTCCTGGAACTGGGTCGGCCCGTAGAAATGCCGCATCGATTGGGGTTCCTGATTGACATCAAACAGCGATTCACTCGCCATCAACCCCCGAACCCGTTCGTAGGCCATGCCGTGACTGGCAACCGATGCGTTCGGGTGCGTCGTCTGGAACCGTCGGGCGAGCAATTTCTGGAACTCGGCACGATCCCGATGATCGGCCTCCGGGATGGAATCGAGTCGGCGGATGTTGGGCGGAATCATGCTGTCGGTCAGAAACATTGGTGCATACCGGGCGCCAAGAAAGCCCGGTCCACCCTTGTGGCGACCTTCGGTTTCCGAGTACAGCGATACATAGTCGGGGACCTGACTGTCGGCTCGTCCCAATTCGCGAGCGATGATGGCACCCAGATCCGGAAAATCGACCGCCGCTTCTTTAGAGCGACCGGTTTCCATCAATATCGTACCGCCGCCATGATCGCCGTTGCGCGTATTCAGTGATCGAATGAGGGCCGTGGTCTTCATTCGCGTCGCCATTTTCGGCAACAATTCACAGACCTGAACGCCCGCGATATCCGTCGAAATGGCTCGAAAAGGGCCACCCGTCGGACGTCCCGGTTTCGGATCCCACGTTTCGAGCTGGCTGGCACCACCGGCCAGCCACAGCAGAATCACACTTTTCTGCTGACGTTTCAGTTCAGCGGCCAGAGTTGGAGCTTGCAAGACATCCAGAACCCGCATGTTGGCGGCAAACGCTGTGGTCAACGCCGACATCCCCAGGAATCCGCGTCGTGACAGCCCGTCACCATCACCGGTTCGAAAACCGTGGTCGCGTTGAGCGCAGGCGATGGAATCGAAGCGAGCCATAACAGATTCCTCAATGGTTAAATCGAAATTCCGGACTCGCCAGCAAACTCCACACAAATTGTCGCAGTGCGGCAGTAGGGTTTGCGTCGCGAGCTCCGAGAAAGTCATCGCATGCCGACCGCTCTTCGGGAAAGGGGGCTCGCGAAAGGACTGCCCAGAACGCCGCATCGACTTGAGCGGTCCGGTCTCCTTTTTGCTTTAACGCTCCGACGATTCCATTTCCGTCGTCACGTACGTATTCGTCCCAAAGTCGGGGGTTGTTGCTGAATAGCAGTGCTTCATCAACGCCGATCTGAAAGTTTTCACCCGGCATTTCAAATTGATTCGCCAGATCCTCGGCATTGCGTTCCAGTTCATTCCGACGCGTCGGCCAATCGGAATTCAAAGTGGACATCAATGTTTCCTGGTTCGCGCTGGCCAGACGCAGCGACAGCGAAAACTGCCGCGATGACAGCGGCTTGAGGGATCCAAGTGCGAACGTGTCGGGAGGCGGCGGTTCGCCGGCTGAATCGCGTAGACTTGAACGCGCATAGGTATCGCTCGACGCAATCCCGCGAACAAGTCGTTGCAAGTCGTAGTGATGAGCGATCAGATCACTACCGAGCCAATCCAGCAATTCCGGGTGGCTGGCGGGGTTTGCAGAATGCATCTGGTCGAGTGGATGAACCAGACCACGTCCCATCAGCATGGCCCAGATTCGATTGACCGCGTTTTTCGCAAAGTAGCGATTATGTTCGTCTTGCAAAGCCAATTCGATCAGTTTTGCACGGGGACTGAAATCGGGTTTTAACGGTGGCCCTGCTGCGTCCTCCTGTGTCTGGCGGTTCACCTCATCGTTCTCTTGCTTGATTTGTTCAGCCGTCTTTTCGACGTTCGGTGTCTCGATCGAAGCACCCGACAAGAACATCATCCGGGCAACTTTTTCCTCGCCCTTTGTCGTCTTGAATTTCACCTCACCGCTGAATTTCTCGGCAACGATGTTCTTCTTCGTCAGGTAAATCCGGTTGAAGAATGAAGCCATTCCGTAGTAGTGGTCCTGCTTCCAGTCGCCGACCAGCGGATGGTCGTGACATTTGGCACAACTGACATTGACGCCAAAAAACAGGGTACTCGAATCGTTCGTCAACTGGTCAAGATCGCGAGCTCGTGATCGGATGAACGTCAACGCGGGCGCGATTTCCGGATCTTCTTCATTTCCGATCATCATTTCGCGGAAAAGCTGTTCCCACGACCGATTCGACCTGACCGACTTCAGCAGGTATTCACGCCATACCTCAGGACTGCCGGGCTGTCCTTCCATCAGTGATCGATCAAGAAAATTGCGAAAGTGGTACGAGAAATCGGGACTCGACATCAACCGATCGACCAGTTTCGCCCGCTTGTCCGGTTCGGTCGAAGAAACGTATGACTGTGCTTCAGCGGCCGTCGGGATACGTCCTGCCAGATCCAGTGTCGTTCGGCGAATAAGCGTCGAATCATCGGCGAGTGGCGCCTCGTGCAATCCTTTTGCATCGAGTTGTCGCTGAACGTGCAGGTCGATCGCCCGCTCGATCGC
>JANXOO010000888.1 GCA_025353525.1 Schlesneria sp.
TCGCTTTTTCTACCGCACGTGATGGACTCTTCGCGTTTGATTTGAGTGAAGCATCAAAATGACATTCGACATCAGGATTTAATCGTCGATTATTCGGATGGCCGACCCGTTGGACCTCAATGCGGTTTTTTTGGAACGCCGTTCTCCAGGGCCTCCGAAGACTCCGACCCTGGCTATGGGAATTCATGGTCCGTTGAACCGAAAGACCGCATGCGACGCCTCTCGTTTTCAAAGTTCGAAATCCCGACAATTTCGAACTCCGCCCTACGAGACTTCGACCCGGCCGACGGGCTGACGGTTCGTTTTAAAGGGCGGATCCCTGTTTTCAGTTTGAAACCCGGCACGGCGGCATGGCATTCACATCGATTCGCGGCCGAAATGTTTGCAATGCGAGCGGCTTGGGCTACCAGAGAACTTCGAACAAATTGCTGCGGTCGTCCGTCCAGACGATTGGACGTCGTGTTGTTATAGAATTGGATTCCAGTCCCACGCTGTCGGCCAGAGCTTCGGGTTGCCGTGCCAATAATGCCCAGATCGATGCGTAGGCCGACTTGTCGGCATCTGCGTTTCCAAAGCGAATGACACGAGCGAGATCCATTTCATCCGCGATCCCGTTGATGACAGGTCGAAGATCGAAATGGAGATTCGAAATGTGGATCGCGAGCACGCCGTCAGGTTTAAGGTGCCTTTGATAAGCGGCGACTGCATCTTTCGTCAGCAGATGAACGGGAATTGCATCCCCCGAAAATGCATCAAGGACGAGAACGTCAAACTTTTGCGGCTCTTCAAATTCCAGTGCGAGTCGCGCGTCACCCGTTACCATCGTCATTTCGGCAGGACAGTCGCTCAGAAACGAAAAGTGTTCTCGCGCCATCGAAATCACATCAGGGTTGATTTCGTACAGGCGGTACCGATCGCCCTTGTTGGCGTAGGCCGTCAGTGTTCCCACTCCAAGACCCACAATCCCGACGTGTCTCGGCTGCCCAGGACGCAATCCCGACATCAACTGGCCGATGCCGGAACCCGTCGAATAGTACGCCGTCGGAACACGACGCTTTTCAGTCGCGATGAATTGAGATCCGTGTTCAATACGCCCATGAACCAGTCTCAATACCTGACGGTCGACTTCAGCAAACGGCGGTTGTTCAACCGTTAAAACTCCGTAGAAATTGCGTGCGACGGCGATCGACCCTTCAGCATGGCGACCGTATTGGGACAGTGCGGCAACGGCGACGACCATCATCGCAGGAACCAGCAGCGGCTGGGTCCACCCCGGAACTGGCAACCGGACATTGTCTTCCCTCAAACGCAAGCTCAGGTAAAGCGTGGCAAACCCGATGATTCCGAATTGCAGCTCGTAGTACGAAACGAACAGCAGCGGTGCCAACAATCCCACAAACAATCCACCTGCGGCACCACCGGCCGAGATCGTCAAAAAGAATGACGTCAGGTATTTCGGATGTGGTTTCAATCGCACCAGTTCGCCGTGGCAAACCATGCAGCAGCAGAAAAGTGCCGAGAAGTAGGCGACCACTTGCACTAGCAGTGGTACCATGGATCCCTGGCTTCCGACATAGACAGTCGCCAGTGTGAGCAGTGCTGCTGCGAGCGTATAAGGTCGTCGTGAATACCAGTTCTCGCTGTCGAAGCAAAGGATAAACGTCAACAGGTAGAGTGCCAGCGGCAGTACCCACAGGAAGGGGATCACAGCGACATCAAGACAAACCTGGTTCGTCGTCGCCAACAGCAACACGGAAGGAATCATCGCCAGGCCAAACCACAATCCCGTCAGACTCCACGTCGGACGAATCGCCTCCACAATCACGACGACAGAAGCGGTTTCTGTCTTGAGAACCGCAGCGCGCTGCCACATGACGACAGCGCTTCCTGAACACAACAAGGCGAATGCCGCGAATAATCCCGACCACAGGATCGACTGGGTTGCCGTCGAAAACGAAGGTTCGACAACAAAGGGATATGAGACGAGCGCCAGTAATGAACCAAGATTTGACAGCGAATAAAGTCGATAGGGCGACTGTCCCTCATGCGTTCTGCTGAACCAGCCCTGCACCAGAGGTCCGGTCGACGAGAGGATGAAGTATGGCAATCCGACGCTCGATATCGTCAGCAAGATGATCTTCAGTGCGGGCCAGTCGCTGTTGACCGGTTTCCACGAGGGGTCAGGCGTGATGGGCAGCGTGACAAGCGCCAATACCAGCAACGCGACGTGCAGATACCCCTGATGTCGGGGACTGAGGTACTGCGTCGTCAAATGCGCATAGGCGTATCCGGCGAACAGCAGGACCTGAAAGACGAGCATACAGGTTGTCCAGACGGCGGGGCTGCCGCCGAACCACGGCAGGATGTATTTGCCGATCAGGGGTTGCACCTGGAAAAGCAAAAACGCACTCAGGAAGATCGTTGCCGCGTAGGCTACTGCCAAACCTTGACCTGCACCGCGCTGATTCATGTTGTCGTCCTGTTGCGTCCCGTCCGAATGTAGCGAAGCAACCGGTTATTCCGGCGAAAACAATCTTCGCAGCCTGAGGGACATTCCAACATAGCTCAACAAATGCCGGAATGCTGCCAAAAGTCAACATCCGCGAAGCCGCGGGGATCACTCGATATGTCTGCGAAATGACCAGCCATCGCAGGGACACGCCGTGCGCGTTTACCCGCCGGTTTGCTCGTCCGGGCCCAGAATGTGGACTTTTCCGTGACAGAATCGGCAAGCCACTTTGGAACCGATGTATTTGCTCGCAAACCGCAACGATTCTTCGCAGTGAGGGCATTGCGAGTACGAATCGGCTTCCAGAATATCCGGATTGTTCGGATCAAGTCGAAAATCTGCCGAACAGAATTTGCACTGGACGCGTTGTCCCAGGTATTTCCGGTGAATCTTCAATTCCTGATGGCAGCTCGAACATTCGACGAACAGCCCTGCAATCGTAATCTCAACCAAGCTGTCGACCTCCTGCAGCGGAAAGAACGTGGGAATCTCGACGCTCTCTTTCTCCAGATCGAGATTGAGAAGCTGGCGACATGTGCGACAGTGAATCATTTTCGGCGGCATGTCCTCGCCGCATTGCGGACACGGGCCGCCAGGCCAAGCGGGCATCTTCAATTCCCTTTCTGATCGTTACTGCCAGATCTGTTTACGTTGTACTGTATTGTTTCAGAGGGCAACACGCACTCTCGCCGTTCGCTTCCGATCCCGGAACGAATCCCCGGTCTCATCCGGTATTCTCAACCCGGATTCCCAACCTGGATTGCGACCCCAACTCGTATTGTGATCACAGCCTCGTCCAAGGAATCGTGAACCTCACGTCATTCTGCCGATTTTGATCGCAATGACGCGAGTCGATGGAACGACCGCAGAAACAAACGCCCGTTGGCCACGGCGGGCGTCGAATAACTGGGATCGCCGATCGGATTCTCTCCCAACAACCGGAACTCTGGTCCGGTATCGACCACAACAACTTTACCTTTCTCTTCGATACAGTACAGCTTTCCGTCGAGGCAAATCGGAGAACCGAAAAACTTTCCTCCGATTCGCTGCTGCCAACGTGTCTTCTGAGTTGCCGGATCAATGCAGATCAAAATGCCGCCATCGGTCAGCAGGAACAGTGAATCATCGGTGGCTACCGCAGCGGGGACATAAGGAATCTCTTTCTCGCGAACAAACTTCACATGCGTTGCATCGACGTCACCCGCGCCCGTCGGATCGACGCCGATCATTCGAACTCCTTTACCACCCTGTCCGCAGATGGCATAAATCAAACCGAATGCATAGGTGGGCGAAGCGACCGTCCGCGCGGGCAAGGCAGCCGTCGACCAGTTTGTCGCACCCGACCACGGATCGAAACTCGTCACTCCCGATGCACCACTGACGCAAATCAACTGCGGCTTCAAGCCGGGCCGCTCCACGATCAGCGGCGTTGCATACGAGGCTTCGCGAGCAAGTCGGGGTGTCGTCCAGACGCGATTTCCATTGCGACGATCATAGGCGACGATCCAGCTTGGACCATCCTGGTCGTTGGGGATGATCACCAGATCCTCGAAGACAATCGGCGACGCCGCATGACCATGACGACTGAGGAACGGACCGAGTGAATTCTTCCAGACGCGGTTCCCTTCGAAATCGTACGCGGCCAGGTCGTAATTTTGTTCATCGGCAAACGCGACGTAGACTCGTTCGCCATCTGTCGCCGGGGAACTCGACGCAAAACTGTTCATTTCGTGTTTCGGATTCACCTGAAACTCTGCCGGTCGTGACCACTTTGTCGTCCCGGTTGTCGCATCAAGGCACATCAGAAGGCGGGTCCGCCCGCCGTCCGTCGCGGTTGTTACGAACAGATTGCGATCCCAGATCGCGGGTGACGAATGTCCTTCGCCCGGCAGGTCGACGGCCCATTCATAGTCGTCCAGCGTCCAGGTCGTGGGAAACCCCTTTTCCCGCGAGACTCCCGAGCCATCACTCCCACGATACCGCGGCCAGTTTTCGGCATTCGCAAGCGACGTGGTCGAAACGACAATCAACAGCAGATAACCGAAAATACGGGCAGTATGCATCGCGACTCGAATTCTCTGTGGAGGGGAAGGAATTGAACGAGCGGTCCGGAATCGATTGATTGACAAAGTCCAACGCGATTTTGAAACATCGGGATTCAGAACGCAAATGCAGGATGACGCGATCTGGCGTCGAGTGCAAGAATTGCGACGGGCAATTCCGCGACTCTATTTTTCTGGCGGAAACGTCAGTTCCAGTTGCCACGTCGAAAAGTCAACAACCAACCTGTGTTCTTCGACCAACGCATGAAACCGGATCCCCCGACCGGGAGGCGTCATTGACTCTTCACCTTCGAATACCGTCATTCCGGTTCGCTTGTCAAGAATCAATACCGAACCACGCGACGCCTGGCCCATCCGGTTCATGAATTCGCGTTCGTTGTACCTGGATGCAAATACCAGAACCGGAAGATTCACCGGTTGAGACGGGTCAAAGGCGAGGTCCGATACGGGGATCGTCCACTTCACCTGGCCGGTATTTCTGTCGATCGCGGAAACGTGTCCATCGATCGTGAATGCCTCGATTGACGATAGACCGAATTCTCCCGG
>JANXOO010000908.1 GCA_025353525.1 Schlesneria sp.
CAATGCAGCGACGGAAAGGCTGAGTAATCCGATTGAGCCAAACAATTTCATCGGGCTGACCGCATACCGGATGACGTACATGACCGTCATCAGATCGAGCAGCACGTTTGTCGTTCGTGAAATCCCGTATTTGGATTTACCGAATTTCCGTGGATGGTGCCTGGTCTCGACCTCGACGCACCGCGCGCCGCGCCAATGTGCGAGAATCGGAATGAACCGGTGCATTTCACCCTGCAGTTGCAATTCGCCAGCAATTTCAGATCGAATCACTTTCAGCGTGCATCCGAGATCATGAGCAGGAAATCCGGTGACCTTCGAGATCAGCCAATTGGCGGCCTTTGACGGTATTGTTCGAAGTAAAAAATCGTCCTGGCGATTTTTCCGCCAGCCCTGGACGAGGTCGAATCCTTCATCGAGTTTTGCCAGCAACAGCGGAATGTCGTTCGGGTCATTTTGAAGGTCACCGTCCAGCAGCACAATCACGTCCATCGATGCCGCTTCGATACCCGCCTGAATCGCCGCTGTCTGGCCATAGTTCTTTCGAAATTCGATCACTTTGACACGAGGATCGTTCAGGGCCAACGTTTCAAGGACTTCCGCCGAACCATCCGTCGACCCGTCGTTGACGAGAATGATTTCGTACGTCACGCGCAACTGCCGAATCACCCGGTCGACTGCATCGTACAGCAGGCCGAGGTTTTCAACTTCATTAAAGAGGGGAACGATAACCGACACGCTCATACAGTCAGTTCCTGCGAGCTCGATATGAATTGTCCAAAGTTCGACGTGGGATCGTGAATTTTTCCACAAAGCCCAAAAAGTGTCCAGTCGACTTTTTTCCCGATGACCTCTCCGACTCTGTGCAATCTCTTCGGACCTGCGCACTTGATTTGTCATTGCCTCGCAATCGGCGCAATGCCGAGCAGCAACATGACAACCAATAGTCGCTTGAACCAAAATCCGCGTTTGCGCATGAGCAGTCACCTGGGCCGGTTACTCAAGGTCAAGGGTACATCGGCGCGCGATTTTCACGGCTTCCGATCGTTTTTCAGTCGATTGCGACGTATCGATTCGAGTTCCTGCTTGAGGGGTCGCCAATAGGACTCGTCGGCTCTGCGTTCTTTGGCTTCTTCAAGCGCCAGTGCCTGACTAACGGCAGTTCGACTTCCGCCGAGGGTTTCTTGAAGTACGGTGCGAGATTTCAGGGCCTGATCTCGCAATTCGGGATAAAGAGCTGCGACGCGAATCAGGATCTCGGGTGTTCTTGATTCACGCAGCCAAAATAGAACCCGGTCGTCCGTCGGATGTTCGCAATACTCATCGTAGTGGGCGTCGACCAAACGACGAATCATCGGCCAATCTTTATCCCGCTGAGTCTTCTTGGCCTTCACCAGGTCCTCGATCCCCAGGATTTCGAAAATCGATCCGTCGTCATCTTGCAGGGTGAGGCGCCGTTCCCAGAGATCGGCGAAACCGTCGCAGCCGCGCATGCGGGACATGATATCCAGACGGATCTTCATGGCAGCAGGATGGTGACAGCGAAAATGGACGGCGTGACCTCGGTCGAGGTACTGTCGATCGAACGCGGGAATTGCGATGCACTGAGCTTCGAGTTCGTGCAAAGCCGCGTTAAGTCGCCCAAGGTTGTCGTCGTCGGCCACGATAACGATATCGCAATCGCGACTAAACTCGGCCGCTCCGTAGAACACGCAGGCCTGTCCGCCCATAAGCAGGTGCCGTACCTCGTGGCATGTCAGCGTCGAAAGGACTTTGAGGATCGGGTTCGGGATCAAGCGAGCCACCCACACTCAGAAAGAATTGCCACAACTTCATCGATTCATGCCAACGCTGCAGCGGCGTCAATCGATACCATTCAAGCCACGAATCTTCGTTGTCTTCCGCTTCCATCAATCGTTCGTGTCGCCGGATAGTTTCCATCGATGAAGTCTATGCCATCAAACGAACGAATGTAAAGACCTCGGGAATGTGGTAGACCATTCGACGACGAATGGTGACACACACGTTTATTAGTACTTCATCCCCGCCAGGACGCGGATTCTGATCTTCACCGGTCAAGCCTTCCCCGACGCCTTTGAAACTCAACTCCCAATCTTTGAGGCGGTCATTTGTACTCGGGAACTCATTCCGCTGCCGTAGCAATCACGAGTGCTCTCTATCGACTGATTACGTATGTCCCCATTGTCATTGTTGTGTCATTTTTGGGATGTTGGTTGAGGTGGGGTTTGTAACGAGTTGTTGGGGAGAGGGGCAGCAGAGTGACCTGCGCCCTTAACAGCGCTTGAATCGTTCGTGACTGGATCTGTTCCTGGGGTTGGAAACCCCAGGCTGTATTCCTTCGCCGCTTTGCGGCTAATACAATCGCTCGAATGCCGGATCTCAACCGCGTCGCGGCGCTCGCATTCAGCCGCATAGCGGCACTGGCGTACAGCCTGGGGTTTTTACCCCAGGAATTGTCAC
>JANXOO010000940.1 GCA_025353525.1 Schlesneria sp.
CGCGTCCGATAATCAGGCGTCCCTGCGGATCAAACGACAGGCTGATCCATGAACTTTCCCCCGCTTGCGCCGAACGGATGAGTTCGACTTCGAAGCCAGGCAGCACCTGCACACTGGCAGCAGACTCTGCAGGCTGGATTCCCAGTGACTTCTTCCACTGGTGATAGTCGACATCCTCGCCTTCGGGATCACCCCAGGGATCAATCCCTACGAGACCGAGACCGCAGGCAAATGGCGTCGCGACCCCGGACGTGACCGCTCGCTCTTTCACGTCACGCGGGGGCACAACTGACCATGTGGGATTCGTAATCACAGTTCGTCGTCGACCATCGGCGTAATCCAGCCGCAAGCGCAAACAAACACCTGCCGAACCGACTTGCCCCCGGGCAGACAGATGAATGCGATGTGTCCCCGACTTTAAACGAGTTGACAGATCGATTCTGATCCATTTCTTCGATGACGTGACACCTTCCGCGAAGAGTTCTTCGTCATCCATCCAGACCCGCATGAAGGGATCAGCCAGAGCGTGTAGACTCGCGGTTTTCAGGCCTTCATCAACATCGAACGACTTTTCAAAACCGACCGTGACGGGACGAGCATTCGGTTCACTCCAGATCCATTGGGGCACAGGTCCAACATCCGCGATGGCAATCGATGACAGCAGCAACAACAAAATTCCGGAGGCCAGGATCTCACAGTGAGTCCCTCGCGCGTTCGGTCGTCCCAGGCTTGTCGTTCTCATGGGGTTTCTCTCTGATAAATCTGACGTAACCGGCAGCCTCGTTAGCTCTCACGTTTACAGCAACAACGACTCGCGACCGAGCTCCGGTTGTTTGATCAAAAAAGATGAAGTTCGATCACGACCTACTTCGCACTAGAGATCGTTTTCGTCCACCAGCCGCGGAGTCCTTCGCGTTCATCCGAGGCGACAGTGAAGGCTCCCTTGCCATCGCGCCCGCCGGTGGCATCGTAAGCGAATTGAGGCAGAATCCCAGCTCGCGGCGAACCGGTGAACCAGCCTTCCGGAAAAATGGTAACGGGCTTAACAAGTGGCTCCTCGGCATGAACTATCGACGAAAATAAGATCGCAACGAGTAGCGACATAAACCAGCGAGTTTCGCTTCTTTTCAGACTCTTGTCATCGTTTGCGAACCGACTTTTGCAGATCGCCAAAGTCGGTACGATACTTCTCGCTGAATTTCAATGACTCCGTTTTCTCTTCGAGCGTTCCTCGAGAAATTGGCACTTTCGTTCGAGCTTCAACGACTCGAACAACAGCATCATGAATCAACAGTGCGGTTGAAAATCCGATTGGTGGATCAAGGAACTTTGGCACTGAGAATTCGGAGGCTGCTTTTAAAGGCACTTCTAAGCGTCCAGGATCGATTGGAACATCCGCATACATGATATCAACCCCTCGAATAAGTTCTTTTGCCGCTTCAGCCGTTAGTCTCTGCGGCAAATTGTCCTTGCCCGGCTCGCTCAATGAAGAAATTCGTCGTCCTTCCTCACGAAGCTTTTCAAGCGTCGATGAGTAAACGCCAGAATTCTCTGCGTCTTTCCACTGTAATTTGAAGATTCTCATTAACTGCCCTTGTGCGGTTCGAATCGCCTCCACTGAATCATTCGTCATGTACCATCGATTATCGCGGTCCCTGGGGTCCATTCCTCCATTTTTACTGTGAAAAATCGTTTCGTGACTGGCGTTTAAGTGGCCTTCAATGACTCCCAGACTCACTTCACTTTCTTCTGCTGATTGAATACGTTTTCGCAGCTCCGCCCATGTGTCAACATATTTCTGGGCGACATGCTCATCATTACTGACTTGTAATAACCTTAACGTCACGTCTGTCTGATAATGAAGTTTCGCGATGTTCGCCTTTTCAACGTCTCGCCTGGTGCTTTGGATCGTCTCTTTCGAATCCGGATTCTTTCCATTACGAGGGATGTGGACCAGTGCCGAAACCAAAATT
>JANXOO010000982.1 GCA_025353525.1 Schlesneria sp.
TTGTATTTTCCAACACAAGGCCGGTTTCCATGTCGCACAACTGAAATCGCTGATGAACCTTCTTCGCGTCCGCCCCTGTCTTTGAATCCTTCCAGAGGATTACGTCGATCAGGCAAATCGAATAAACCGCCGCCATTTCCGAGTAATCGTCCCCCGCCTTCAGTTGGCCCGCATACAACTCACATCCGTAAAAGACGATCCTCTGGACCATACCCCGGTGCGTCGTCAACTGCATCTCAACGTGATAAATCGCCCCCTTTCGATCCGTCGCCTTGATGTCCAGGATCGACAGCTTGTCGGTCTCGAAGTCTTGCAGGTTGTACGGATTCACAACGGTTACGTCGACAATCGGCACCGCCAGCTTCAGGAACGCATTCAACACGCTGACCAGAGCCACCTCATTTCCAGGCGTTGCGAACGACTTTTTGAACGCCATATCGATCATCGGGCTGATTCCGAGCGCCCTCCTGATTGCCATCGAATACTCGCCTTTCACCCGGTGACCGTAAATCTCTTCGAGATCACGGCAGTCTACCAGATTCGGTAGCAGACGGTAGATCGTGGTTGGTGGCGGAGGTAACCGTTTACTGCCCGGGACAGGCTGATTCTTCCGGCGGGAATCACGCTGCTCGACAATTACATCAACGGTGAATCGTTCGAACATCCCGAAAAACGTGCCTGTCCCGCTTCTTCAGGCCGTGAACGGTTACGTGGCGGGGGAACACCAGACGAGACCGGTACGGTTGTTGTTCTGCCTCGATCTCACGCCGAAGCGACGACCGGATTGGGCACATTCTGGAGCAGTTCCCGCGTTTGGCTCGGAATGTAATAGCGCTGCTGACTCATTCGACTTGAAGTGACGTCGATCGTTGTCAGTTTCCCGGCGACGTGAAAGAATCGTCGCCCAAATGTTCCGACCAGTTCGCACCACGTCTTTCGGTTCAGTTTTAACCGATATCGGACCGTGGCCGTCTCCATTCAAAACAAGCAGCGGTTGGTCGATGGGTGGACGCGGTGCTGAAAAGTAGAGACAAGTCACACCCTGTTCGCCAGTCGAAAGGGTATCATCCAGGAGCCTGGCAGCCGCCCGCCCGTCGATCGCCACGATCACAGCTCTCGCCCGGAGTTCCTCGCTGGTCAATTTGCTCTCTCCACCAACCGTGGCTCGTTGGCTTTTGACGGACTGGTGCCGTCTCCTGATTCGATCATCCGACGAGTGATCTCATGACGGTACGAGAACATCGCTTCGAGCTTGCGGCGAATCAGCCAGCATCCCGGGAAACACCCAATGAGTCCCAGTGGAAGAACATACTCGACTTCGTCCCTCAAAATTGTTCCCCCTGACCGTCATCGAGGAAACAATGGCGGTGATACCACGAAGCAAACGGCCCCGATTCCTGACGATCAGCAAATAAATGCGGCGGATCATATTCGGTGTGCACGGCGATCCACTGGATCGGGAACAATCCAAAACGCCCTCGTAAAACAACCCGACTGCCCGGTCGCAACGAGCCTGGATATTCAACCACTTTCATTCTCTCCCACGGAGGGATGAGATTTGTCAACGCGTCGGGGCTTTCGTGAAAACGAAAGACGGCCTCGGGTGACGCGTTGATTCCGGATTCTTTGACATAAAAGAGAGACGCGGTGGTGCCGGACTTCAGGTGACTGCGATGATAGTTCGCCGCGTCCCGAAGAATCATGCCGAATGGAACCCACCACAGCAGATCGTTCGTCAGGATGGTGACACCGAAGAGCGGCGGAAACGTCCCTCGCAACAGTGCCACCAGCAATCCCATTGGGCCAAATAACTTTCCGAATAGCCCACCAGCGCAATAGGCCAGTGAGTTCGCGAGTCACGCGCCGCGATGAGATAGCCGACCCCATAGGCACCGATAATCATTCCTGTGCGTTGCCGGATTTCGGGATAATTCAAACGTCGAGCACCAGAGATGTCGAACAGTAAATGAGGCCAGGCAATGACGACGAGTCCCCAGAACAAATTGTAAATTCCAGCGGCGAAAAGCCACCGCCTCGCCCAACGGGGAGAACCGGTGAATTCAGATTGGCTGCCATTCATGGCTCCATTTTCGACTTCGAAATAGTTCACATCAGTGAAGGTCACGCTGATCTGTTCGCGACTTTTTTCTGTTCAGGAAATCGGGGGTACTGCGTCTACGCAAGATCGCCCATTCGATAAAGACACAGAATCTCATTTCAGTTTTTCAGACGCTCGCGCCAAGTTTCGCAACATACCAGCGAACACGCGCTCGTGCAGAGGATAGATTCCGTACCAATAAATCAGTCCCGCCAATCCGCGCGGATCGAAGATCGCTGTCTGGCGAATCGTGCTGCCGTACTCCGAAGGAACCACTTCGAACTCAAGCCACGCACGTCCCGGAAGTTTCATTTCGGCGCGAAGCCTCAACCGATGAGGGGGCTCGTAAACTTCCACTCGCCAGAAATCGAGAGCATCGTCCACGCGAAGATTGTCAGGATCTCGTCGGCCACGACGAACGCCGACTCCACCCGTTAGCAAATCCAGGAATCCCCGGAGTGACCACAACCAGTTTGCGTAGTACCAGCCCGTATGCCCGCCGATGCGGCGAATCGGCATGAAGGCTTGCTCGGGTGGAACAGAGACGGTCACCGAGCGAGAATCAACCAGCCGCGAACCAAATCGTTCACCACCCCAGGTTCGAGGTCTTCCCGCTGATGACAAGGAGTCGGACCACCGGGTTTCAGCAAAGTCGTGGTCTTCATTCACGAGTGCACGAGCAATGGCCTGGTTGACCGAGCGTGGGCGCACGGAAAAAACCGCCTCAGAAAGATTATTCGACACGAGCGTTGGATTTCGCAGGCTCTCGACAAGTTTGCGACCCACCCGAGCGTACAGTGGTGTGACCAGTCCCAACCAGAGGCTGGACAACCAGGGCGTGAGTAGTGGTACAGGAATCATCCAACGGATCAGTCCACGTTGTTTCGCGTACTCCTGCATGATCTCACCATAAGACACTTGATCGGGGCCGCCGATTTCGAAAAGTTGTGAGTTACGAGACGGCAATTCCAGAGACGCAATCAAGTATTCCAGTAAATCCTCGATCGCGATCGGCTGTGCTTTCACCTGGACCCAACGCGGGCAGATCATAATCGGCAACCGCTCAACCAGCGACCGAATCATTTCAAAAGACAAGCTGCCAGATCCAATGACAATTGACGCTCGAAACTCGATGACCTGCGTGTGGTTTGCCCTCAGAATGTTACCGGTTTCCTGGCGACTGCGGAGATGAATCGACAACCTTTCATCCGGGTTGCCCAGGCCACCCAGGTAAACAATACGACGAACTCCTGCGGCGGTCGCTGCTTTCGCGAAATTTGCCGCTGCAAATCGATCTTGTTCCTCGAAATCGCGATCCGCCCCCATCGAGTGCACGAAATAGTAAGCCGTATCCACCCCCGAAAACGCTGTTTCAAGTGACTGTCGATCGAGTACATCTCCATTGACGATTTCCGTGGTCTGCGTCAAACGGTGCGACAATGCTTCAGGACGACGAGTCAGGCAGCGGACATGTACCCCGGCTTGTTGAAGTCGAGGCAACAGTCGCCCTCCCACATAGCCGGTTGCACCTGTTAACAAAACCAATCCCGACATCCATCACCTTCGGTCCATTGTTCGGCCACCATACGGACTAACTTGACTGACCAAGTAGCCAAAGTCGCATCAAGAAAGGCGGCGCAGGGAACACTTCGAGACGTCCGAACCAATTTAACCGAACCGTTAATCGGATGTCATATCGTCGTAAGAAACTCTGAAGAGATTTGAAGATCACCGGCCCAAAGGCTGAACATGCGGAATGGGTGCTCAGTGGGACAGTGACGATTCGAACGACGGAAGCGGGGCAAAACCCAAAGTGAGTCTGGC
>JANXOO010000998.1 GCA_025353525.1 Schlesneria sp.
TTCAGCTTGAGCGGCTTGAGCTTGCCCCATTCTCCGTTCGATCGTCGCTGACGATGCGATGTCTGGATGATGATCAGTCCCGCTTCTTCACTGGCGGGGGCATCAATTTCGTAAAAAATCTGGCGTTCACGGCCCGACGCCGACGAGGAATTGGCGGCGTCTTCACCTTTCATGGCTTTGCGAAGGTCGCTGAGTCGTGATTCCCATTCGCGAAGTCGCGGAGCGGCTGCTGCGTCCAGTTCGGCCCGGATCGATTCTCGTTCCGCCCGCTTTTGGGAGCGTGACGACCCGACGGACGAATAGGCTTCGTCATCGTCAACATCCCATTCCTGCATTCCGAAATCGAGTGGATCGTCTTCAACGGCGAATGGCGGGTAATACCCCTGCTTGGCCGCGCCACCCATATAGTTCCCCGCATCGGCTGCAAGGATCGTCGCCCACAAATGCTTGCAGTGTGGGTTACCACTTTTGTTCGCGTCCGTCCCGACACAGTCGCAGGACATCTTCAGCGCGCCATTGTCGCGGCTCAACTGAGTCTGATACTCGACGCCGTCCCGTACGATTGCGAACAAATGATCCTGCGTGACCCGGATGACTGCCACCCGTTCCGCCTGAATATACGCAGCTCCCCGGAAACGAATATCTCCGCGAAACTTGCCTTCCAGCAGTTCCGACAACGTCATGAACGCGTCCCTGTTCCGTCTGATAAACTGATCTTCAATATCGCACGTGGGAATCAAACCGCATCAATTCGCGCGAGCAAGGTAAATTAACCGATCTGAACATATGTGGGTAGTCTGGATGACTTGCCGCAAGGATATCGCTCACGCAAAATATCGCGGAGGAATCGGGAGTACTTCAGAAAAAAACGGCGTCAAATGCTTTTAACAAGGCACAATCGATACGTGCCTGGCTCTTCGTTTTTGCCCGGTGCGAGCTAGCTCCAGTAGTTCTCGCCGTGCCAGTTCATGGGGGGTTGGGTCTGAACTTCAATGTCGCCATTCACTTGCATCTGGCAGGCGAGTCGCAAGTTCGTTTCATTTCCCAACCGGGCGAAAAACGTCAGCGGATGAAACGTCATCGAAACTTTTTCAAAAAGCCCCTGATTTGAGCAGTTTTCGAGGCCCTTTTTGACCATGACCCGGCAACTTGTGCAGAGTCCGAAACCCATGCAGTTCACATAATTGTGAGGCGTGGGGTAAAGCTGCACCCCGGCTTTGATCGCTTCACGACGCAGATTTGAGCCTGCGGGAACATCGATCGACTTTTTTTCGTTGACAAATTTCACGGTCGGCATGTTGGTTGCGATTCCCAAAATCGATGAATTCACGGACCAGGCGACAGAGTCCGGGTGATACACTGCTCGCGGCCAGGAAT
>JANXOO010001032.1 GCA_025353525.1 Schlesneria sp.
ATCGTCGAAATGCTCGAAACTCGCACTTTGCTTTCGGCAGGACCTGTGATTGCCGGATTGGGGCCAATCGTGAATTACACCGAGGGAGCACCTCCGGCAATTGTCGCAGGTCGCGCGACTGTGACCGAAAGTGCCGGTGCGTTTGCATTGTCGACACTCACCGTAAAAACAACCAACGGGACTCCTGGCGATCAACTCGGCATCCTGAATGGATACGGTGTTGGTGTGGGTCCGAAGGGTGCCGTGATGTTTGCCGCGTCTCCCACGGCAATTCCTGTTCAAATCGGAACCGTCACCGGTGGTCAGGGAAATGTTCCGGTCGTTGTCAGCTTTAACACCAAGGCAACACAAATATCTGTCCAGGCAGTCGTCAATCAAATCGGTTATGGAAACGGGACTTCAACTTTTGCGATCCCTGATCGCACGATT
The DNA here is from genome assembly GCA_025353525.1 of Schlesneria sp. Taxonomy (GTDB): domain Bacteria; phylum Planctomycetota; class Planctomycetia; order Planctomycetales; family Planctomycetaceae; genus Schlesneria. The sequence goes on from JANXOO010001032.1 coordinate 430, forward strand.
TCATTCCAGTTGACGGATGGAAAACGTGTCGCCGGTGCATCCGTCACGAAATCGATCCACGTAATTCCCGCGCCTGTTGTGACTGATGTTGGCATGCCTCCGGCTTATAAAGAGGGATCTCCGCCGATATTCGTCGCACCACACGCAAAAATCGGCGATGCTCCCAATGCATTCGCAAATTCAAGCCTCAGTATCAAGACGCTGAACGGAATGCCGGGCGATCAGTCTGGAATCTTCAAGGGGCTTGGTGTCGATTCTGGACCGAACGGCGCGGTACTCTTCAAGGTGTCTCCGACTGCCCCTGCGGTGACAATCGGTACGGTGACTGGAGGAACAGGAACGACACCGTTGATGATTATTTTCAATGGCAACGCGACAAAAGAATCGGTGCAAGCGGTTCTGAACCAGGTTGTGTACGGGAACGGCCAATCGACATTGCAGACGCCTGATCGTCAGATCGACATTGTCTTTACCGACGGCAATAAAGCTTCGTCCGTTCCTGTGATCGCCGTCATTCACGTCGATCCTGCCCCGGTGATCGGAAACATTGCCAGTGGGCCGGTCAATGACAAGGTCAATGCAAATCCGGTCGCATTGGCCGTCGGTGCGACGATTGCCGACGCTGCAGGAGCTTATTCCTGGTCCAGCCTTTCAGTGCAGTTGAGCCGAGGAACCGCAGGTGATCAACTTGGAATACACGCGAGCGGCGCTTTGACATTGGGGACAAACAGCACGCTGCTTTTTAAGGGTGTCGCTATCGGAACCTTCAGCGGCGGTTCAGGTGCCGCTGCTTTGGTGATCAAATTCAATGCTGCAGCAACGCATGATTCGGTCCAGGCGGTACTGAACGGAATCACTTTTGCCTATCACACGACCAGTACAACTCTGGTACTTACCGACCGAGTGGCAACGATCAACTTCATTGACGGTAACAAAGTTGCCGCCGCATTCCGGGTTGAAGGGATCCACGTGACGACGTAGGCCTCGTGATCGCGGCGTTCACTGGTCCGGTCCATTCCGCTTCGGCAATCGTTCTGATTGCAATCTGGATTCAGCTTTTTTTCTGATCTGCTAGTCGCCTTGAAGTAATTCTGAGATTCGTGAAGCGATTGTCTTACGAATACGGAAACATCGGCGATCGTTTTTTTTTTGAAGTAGAGAGTTCTTCGCAGGGGTCATCCTGTTTCTTGCATACGTCGTTGAGATCAACCACCGGTGCCGCTTGCTTTCTTGTAGTCTTTTTCCTGGAACACCATCAGGGGGTTCTTTCCGACCACGAGATATTTGAGTTCAGTTTCCTCCTTATCTCCGTCCACTTTCATCTTGACAATGAACGTCTTGGCCCCATCCGTTTTTTCTTCGCGCAGGATTTCGTACGACTGAAGTTTCTTTCCTGCCGGCCAACGCGCGTCGTAGACATCGATCGGAACCGGGAAGCCTTTTACGGGACCGTGCTTTTCACCTGATTTCCACATTTTCAATGATGCTTCGAGGGCGCCACGGGCAACGTCTGTCGTCGGAATGTATTTCTTTTCTGTCGCTCCGCCGCAACCAATGCTCAACGTGAGCAGGGCGATGAGACTCGTCGACCAAACAATTTTGCGAGGAACGTCTGACATGAATTTGAAATCCTGAATATGGTGGTTTGGGCGCGTCAACCAGGGGTCGACGATTTCGATTCCCAATGGATGCCGTTTTCGTGACAGCACTACGATTGACTTCGTGTTTGAGATTCGCCTTCAAGTTGCCCGTTTCGTTGCAAGTGTAGCCATCGCCGCTTGCGAATGTGGTAGAACAGAACGGGAAGCATCAGATCGATGACTTCATCCGCGATCAGGATCCCGCCAAGCACAGGTGCCGCCATCGGACGAATGACTTCCGCTCCGATTCCGGTGCTCCAGAGCATCGGCGCGAGCCCCAGGATCGTGGTCGCTTCCGTTAGCAACTTGGGACGCAGGCGATGGACGGCTCCTGTCAGTACGGCTTGCTTCAATTCGGGGAGTGTCATTTTTTTTAACCCGCCTGCCGATTCGACCGCTTCACGCAGATAAACCAGCATCACGATTCCCGTCGCGGCAGCCATGCCAAAACAGGCGATATATCCAACCCCGACGGCAATCGAGAATTTATAGCCCAACATCCATTGGCAGAGAATCCCTCCCGCCAATGCGGCGGGCGCGGACAAGAGCATGAGCGCTGCGTCGGCCCAATCGCGGTACGTCGCGTACAACATGGCAAAGATAATCATGAGGACGCTCGGGATCAGCACGAGCAAAGATTGCCGCGTCCGTTCGGCATGTTCTAACTGGCCCGTCCATTCCACGAACAGACCCGTGGGTAAGTCGACCCGATTTGCGACCGTCCGGCGAGCGTCTTCGATGAATTCGAACGGGCTGCGGTCGCGAACGTTCAGGCGGACGTAGTTTCGCAACCAACCATTTTCGCTCTTGATCGTGGCTGGGCCTTCGGTCACTTTCACATCAGCGACCAACTCCAGCGGAACAGTCTTAAATCCCGATACCGTGGCGCCCACGCGAAGGCGCGATGCGCTTGTCGAAACGCCGTCCGAACTCGCAGGCAGAGGTTCGCCTGGATCGGTGTCCGCGACATCGGATCGAAGGGGGATCGGCAATCGGCGAAGCGTCTCTTCATCCTCTTCGACGGTCGACATACCGACGCGCAGCCGGACCGTCTTCAGTTCTCGCCCATCAGCGATCCGGGCGACGATCTGACCGGAAAGCGCCGCTTCCAGCGCGGATTGCAGATCCGAAGGACTGACCCCCGACGCGGCCATGCGCTGCGGGTCTGGCGTGACGAGGATCAAGCCCTTCCCTCGCACAGGATCGGCCACGACATCGGCGGCTCCGGAAACATCCTTGAGAACGGCAGCGATCTCTTCCGAAATGCGGACGACTTCGTTCAGGTTTCGCCCCAGCACGCGCACACCGACTTCTGCGTTGACTCCGGTGGCCAGCATATCGACCCGGTTTTGAATGGGACGCGTCCAAACGTTGGTCCAGCCCGGCATTTGCAGCACGCGATCCATCTCACCGCCGAACGACGCCAAGGTGGCAGAGTCGTGCGGCCAAAGGAGCAACGATCTCGCGAATTCTTCGGCAAATCGACGCGAGATAGTATCGTATCGCGGATGAGGGTCGATAAAGGGAAGTACCGAGTGCGAAGGAAGTCCCTCATGCGACGCGTCATCGTGCGGTTTTGGCACACTCGATCTCGCTTTGAGAATCTGGGCAAAGACCTCGGCGAGTTGCGGATCGAGAAGTTGTCCTCGAAAAAAACATTCGTCGGAAACGAGACGGATCCACGTTTTCGATGCGCGTTGATGCAAGACCCGATTCAACTCGCCGACTTGTAACGCCCAGCGTTTTTGATGCTCAATCTGAACGGACGCCAGGACGCGTGTTTCTTTGGTCGAACGGTCCACACCGAACATTAATCCGATGCTGTTTGCGATGCTCAAGGCCGTGTTGAACTGACCGCCGCGCTTCGCGTTGCTGGTGTCGCCAGTTAACTCGAGTCGTTCCAGCGAGGCAACGACGTGCGGCCAAATTCCAGCAAGCGATTCGAGCGTCGGGGCAATGATCAACTCTCGCAATTCCGGTGCGGGAAGGTCATGCAAGACCGCAGCAAGATCGGTTGAAGCCATCGCACGTAACAGGCGTCCCTCCGCGAGCAATTCCCGACCGATCCGTTCGATGGCAAATTGACCGAGATCTTGTTGTAAGCGACGGTGGAACGCTTCGGTCATTTGCCACGCGGTCTCGCGCTGGATGGCGTCGTACCGAAAGAGACTCGCATCGACGATTTCTCCCCGAATCTCCGGCGGAATCGGTTCGATCAGGGAATCGTCGACAAGGCCTCGAATCAACCGCTCGGTCATTCGCTCGGCATCGCCACGCAACAGTCTGCGTTTTGGCCACAGATCGTGAGCACGAAACTCGATCATTGTTTCAATCATGTCGAGTGGTGCCGGATCGAAAGGTGTCTCGGCGCGACCTGCCTTTCCGGTCACCATCCGGACTTCCGGAAACCGGCACAAAATCATGTTCCGCGCCTTGAGGTCGTCACCCGACTGGGTGATCGAGGCGCGGGGAATCGTGATCGGCATGTCCATCACCATTCCTTCATCGAGCGGCATCCGCAACTCGATTCCGATTGGTCGCATCATTTGCTGGCCTGCCAGAGCGACGACAAGCAGGAACAACCCATTGCCGGCCCTGCTTCGAAGCGAACCCGATGACTGCGAACCGCCGAGCATCAGCACGAGCGATCCGAACAGAACGGATCGGAACAGCAAGTCATTTCCCAAGGGAATTGTGGACAGCACAAGTGTGACACAGAGCAACAAGATCAGCGGTCCCGGCCGTTCCAGCAGTGATGACAGCATCGGGCGGTAGACGCGGATGACCCCTCGCACGATCCCACTGTCAGACTCGTCCCGAATCCGGCCTCGAACCAGGAACGAGCAGAGTGCGGGGACCAACGTCACCGCCAACAATGCAGCCGAAATGAGCGCCAGCGATTTCGTCCATGCGAGGGGATGATACATTCGACCATCAATCCCTCCCAACGCAAACACGGGAGCAAATGAAATGACCATCACCAGAATCGAGCAGAACACGGGCCAGCCCACCGTCTGACATGCCGAAGCGACCGTGTCACTGACATCGCCGTGAACGGGTTCGTCCCCGAATCGTCGTCGCAAGCGATGCATGACGTTTTCCGTCATCACAATTGACGAATCGACCAGCACACCGATCGAGATGACGATCCCCGCCAACGACATAATGTTCGTTTGGATCTCGACCAGGCCAGCGGCACTCAGTAGTCGCATGCACAAAAACGTTCCCAGGACCGAGAGCGGCAAGGTCAGCGCAATCACCAACCAGGCCCGAAAATGCCGTAGCACCAACAGTACGCATACGGCGGCCACCAGAAGTGCCTCGATCAACGCTCGTGTGACCGTACCGACGGCGCCTGATATCAACGGCGTGCGATCGTAACAGGGGACAATTCGCACATCCTTCGGCAGACCCGCCGCGATCTCTCGCAATTGCTCGCGTACGCGTCGAGTCACATCGAGCGTATTGTGCCCGTACCGCAAATGGACGATACCGGCAACAACCTCGTTGCCATCCTTTTCGAACATTCCCCGGCGGACTGCCGGCTCCCAGGCGACCTTGGCGATTTCTCCGAGACAGAGGCTGCGACCGTTGGCCACCGGAATGCGGCGTTGCTCCCAATCGCTCACCTGCCGGGAAAGTTCCCGCTCCGAATTCAATTGAACGACGAATTCCGCATTCCCTTTGTGGAGCACGTGTCCCCCGACGGATGACGTCGGACGCGCGAGTTCGTCCACAAGGTCGCGAACCGTCAGTCCGTTGGCGGCGAGCAGCGAGGGTTCGACTCGAAGATTCAACTCGGCCACAAAACCGCCAACACTGGCCACCTCGGCGACCCCCGCGATGGACCTCAACTGCGGTCCAATCGTCCAATCCTGGAGACTTCGCAATTGAGACAGGTCGTATCCGATCCCTTCGACCGTGTACCAGAAGATCTGGCCGGTGGGGATCCCGTCAGAGGCAAGTCGCGGAATGACACCTTCGGGAAGTTGTGACCCCAACGAAGAGATTCGCTCGTGAACTCGTTGACGAGCGATAGTGAACGTGGCGCGATCTTCAAAGATCACGTGCAGCATGGAATAGCCTACATCGCTGGAACCCCGCACAACGCGAATTCCTTCGAGCCCCTGAATCTGCAAGGACAAGGGATATGTCACATGCTCTTCAATTTCGTGAGGACTATGTCCGGGCCAACTGGAAAACACGATCACCTGATTCTCGGAAAGGTCCGGCACAGCGTCCATCGGTGAGTGGACGGCAGCGTACGTACCTGCCAAGGCACAAACGATCGCAGCCAAAACCACAATCGTCCGGTACCGAATCGAAAGCGAGATCAATCCGTGAATCATGTCATTCCGCAGGCATTTTCGCCAAATATTTTTCCGGTTCGTCCTTCAATCTCTGTTCGCAGCCCGCGCAGCAGATGAAAATCTTCCGTCCCGCCACCATCACGAGAACAGGCCCTCCCATGGAGTCCAATGCCAGTTCGGTGACGGGACAAATTCGCTGCGTCTCTACCAGGGCCTGGTCTTCCTTCGACAAGGTATTCTTCGGTGAGCCCGATTTCTTCGACGCCGATTTGGCGGTCGCCTTCTTAACAGCAGGCGCCGCAGACGAGGGAACGTTGCTTTGATTCGCTCCGAAGTACCCTGCGGCCAAACCGGGGTTTAGCCGTGTTTCGGCATCGATCAGGAACGCCCCTGCCGATGCCACGCGCAGTCCAGCTTTCAGCCCCTTGATAACGGGATAGTACGAGTCGCATCGATTCCCGAGTTCGACCGCCACTCCGTCAAACAGTCCTGGCATCGTTTCCACATAGACCAGGCGTTCGGTTCCTCGATCCACGACAGCCGATTCGGGGACCGCGAGGCAATTCTCGCCGTCTCCGACGGGCACACCCACGACCGCTGTAACGATCGTCCCCGAGGAAATGGAAGTCTCTCGATCAAGCGTCAAACGAACTCGCAGAGGATCCAACGATTCGAGAAGTTTCGCCGTCGCAGCAAACGGCTGCGTACTCGACCGAATTCGGACTTCGGCGTGACAGGGATTTGCGAAGAGCGCCGCGTCGGTTGCGGTGACCTGTGCGTCGAAGCCGAGCGAACCGTCTTCTTGTTGTTGCACCGTCCCGGTCAAAGTCAGTTTGTGTTTTAGGGGTCGCGATTCAATGACGGCCGTTCGAATTCCGGCCAGCTGGATCCGATACGGCGAAAGCTGCATCCGCGCAATGACCCCTTCGGGCAACATCTGCGCTTCCATCTTCTTTCGGGGAACAAGATCCATATTGCAGATCGGACAAATCGCAGGCCAGACCGAGATCACACCCGGGTCCATCGGACAGAAGTACTCCTGCGATCCCGAGACCGTCCCCGAACCATGCTGGTGTTGCTGGCCCCAGGTCCAGCGGTCCCAAACACCTCGCAGCAGGGGCCACTGACCGACGATCGTTCCCGCCACAAGCACCACGATCAGAAATCGCAACCGCACTCGAGCGACTTGGGTCAACCAGCGCAAATACCCCAACAGGGAACTCGCGTCGGGCACGGCATCTTCCGTTCGCTGAGGCGGATTCGTTTTGAAAATTGCCATATTTCGACGCGAGTTGTCAACCTCCCGATGATTTTCCCGGCTCTGTTTTCTGATCGCTCTTCTCCTCCATCGGGTGCTCCCAGTGCGAGAGCATGTCATAGTCTTCCTGCCGAAAGACCCACATGGGTTCGATTCCCACTACGATGAAACGCAGTCGTTCGGGAGCGTCCACACCCGCCAATTCGACTTTCACGGCGAAGCAGCGGGGAGCGTTGCCGGGAACTTCCCCAAGGATCTCATAATTTCGCAGGACCCGTCCCGGTTTGCGTTGCGAGTCGATGACGTGCACGACCGGCTTCGTACCGGCCACTGCCCCGACGGGTTCACCCTTCTTCCACGCTTCCATTCCTGCCCTGACCGCCGCTTCCGCGGCAGACAAGGTGGGAATGAATTGCGGACTTCGATCGACCGCTCCGCATCCTGCGAGAAGAAGGCAAATGATTGCCCAAGGTGAGCCAAAGATGGCTCGAATGCTGCGAGGTCTGATAGTAAACACCTTTTGGTCAGAACGGGGAATTAATCGTTTCGCCGCCCGCCCGCGTCCCCAACGCACGCCACAGATTCAAGTCGATGTTATCGCTGACGAAGTGGATGCCCCCATCGCCCGTCAGCGTATGAACACCACCGGTGTGTTTGCTATTGGCCGAGACTTGCATGGCCATATTCGTCATGTCGGATCCAAAGCCGATCCCCGCGCAACTGCGGGAATTTGGCACCGCAACGTGATTATACAGCGAGCAACAATTTTCTCCCATGACCCAACTGTAGCCCCATTTGCTGGTCAGAGGAGTCGCCGTCGCGGGATTGAGACTCTGACACGTCTGATAGGTGGAATCCAGCGTTGTCTGATGCGGCATCGAGAACAAATCGGACTTTGGATCGGGGATTCCCCGGCCGCGAATCTTCTCGCTGAAGAAACAGGTGTTAGAGGTACCGTCGGTGATGTCGCGCATCCGGCATTGGCTGAGGTAATAGAACACTCCGGTTTGAATCTCATTTGGAGCGCTGTCGCCAGGACCACCCGGTTGGTCGCTTCGATCGCAGAGCCATCCTCCCTGATTCGCGGCATAGTTATTTTGGCCAGCCCAATCACCTGTCGCGGAACCATCGGATGGACAGAAAAACATCGAAATGACAGATCGACAGGCGGCCGCGTTGATTCCTGTTGGACTGACATACGCGGGCATGAAGCCGATCACGCCTTGCATCCCCGGGGTTTCCGGTGGCGCACTGAAGTTGATCGTGTTATAGAGAGGCGCCTGATCGACGTACGGCAGAATCATGGCGTGCTGGGACCAGCGTGCATAGCCTGCGGCACCCGCATACTTGAAGCCCTTCCCGAACGGAAAGACGGAAAAACTGTCGTGGTAGTTATGCAGCGCCAGTCCAACCTGCTTCAGATTGTTCTTGCACTGTGTCCGACGCGCTGCTTCTCGCGCCTGCTGCACCGCAGGAAGCAAAAGGGCAATCAATACGGCGATGATCGCAATCACCACCAGCAATTCGATCAAAGTAAAACCTCGCGAACGTGAACTCTTCATGACCAAACTCCTCTTAGAAAAACGAAACCAAAAGTCACAACGAACGGCAAAACCGTACGAAATCCGCAACGAACGGCGAAAAAGGAAGGTACCTCTGGTGCCAGTACCAATAACGTATCAATGAACGACGGGAAACAACAGAGCAATCATCAGCTCGCTCAAATCCGTGACGAGCAGCATTTTGATGAGTGTTGAACCACGATGAAAGGCAGGAATCTACAGAACGATTCCTGTTCGAGGCGTCAAGCCT
>JANXOO010001033.1 GCA_025353525.1 Schlesneria sp.
TGCCAACTGGCGTTCCAGCGAAAGCTGTCCCGATTCAATCGTCTCACATCCATGCCAGGCGGAGTATATTCGCCCTGTGATCGTGAACGCAATATAAACGCCACGGTTTGTTGAAGCCGGGAATCGATACGCTCGCACTGCAAATGTCGGACAATCAACCGGACGAGACCAAACGGAAATTCGCCCTTTTGGTGTCAATCTTCCCGCATGAGTCGCATGGGAACGCCTGGACGAATTTAACTTCTCAATACGGGCGTGATGGCGAGACGAGCCGATGTTAGATGGCTCCGCTACCCGTCAGAACGACGCGAATTGTGCGAATCATGATTTTGATGTCGTTGATCAAGCAACAATTCTGCAAATAGAGCAGGTCGAGGTTGACCTTGCGTTTGAAGCTTTCGATGTCGTTGTCGTACCCGTTGATGATTTGAGCGAGTCCCGTCAGTCCCGGCTTAAGTCCCAGGCGATTGATATAGTTCGGGATTTCGAGCGTCAGGCCATCGATAAATTCGGGACGTTCAGGGCGCGGGCCGACAAACGACATTTCGCCGCGCAGAACATTCCATAACTGAGGCAACTCATCAAGCCGCGTTTTACGAAGAAAACGTCCGATCGAGGTCACTCGTTTGTCCCCTTTTGTGGCGAACTGAGGACCATCCTTTTCGGCATCGATTTTCATTGTGCGAAATTTATAGAGGGTGAATGGCTTGCCGTAGCCGCCATCACGTCGACGGTCGTTTTCCGGATGACGTCGTTCAAGTCCATCGGGTGGTTCGGGCAAAACACTGTTGTCTCGGCGATCGCTTTTCTTTTCCCGCAGGTTTAATCCGACACGCGTCTGACGAAAAATGATCGGGCCGCGCGAGGTCAGTCGAACAGCCACCGCAACCAGCAGCATTACGGGAGCCAGCAGAAGAAGCAGTGCCGACGCCGAGATGATGTCGAGTACCCGTTTCCATCGCCGTGTTGACTCGTTCAGGCAATGGATGTTGCGCCGCGGCCGCTCCAGACGCAATTGCGTCAGCCATTCGGGCGACGGAAGACTGTCGTCGGCGATATAGTGGTCGAACAGATCGCCGAACTCGTCGTTCAATGATGGCGATTGCTCTTCGATCGCTGAAACGTTCACAAGCCGGTTCCTGAGGAAGCCACGCACAGCCTGGAAGAAATGGAACTCCCAAACATCACAACCTGTCGTGAGTTTCAGGTAGCATAACTCATAAAAGCAGGTCTCCGTCGAGTCTGATGCACGCATTTGGCAAGAGAACCGTTTGGGCATTGTTAACCGTATCGATTGTACCGATTATGCAGGCGGCTCGCGGCATCGATTGATGCGTCGAACTTCTCGATCCGAATCCCCGGCCTGGCAGCATATCGGATGAGGTGCATTAAAGGCCAACTGCCGCTAACATTTTGCGGCGATCACCCTGTCAGCCGAGAGTCGGTGGTGCGGGAATCGCGGGCGGTTTTCGGATCGGCAGAATTTAGCTGCCAACCGGATCGGCAACGGCGACTGATTCGGCAACAAGGTTCGTGAAATGCAAATGGTAAAACACGTCCCGAGATGCGGGAGCAATGCTTCCGCCGGATCGGATTAACGGTGGGGACGGCGGGGTCGAGGCTCCCTCGATCCCGGTGACGATCGGAAATGCTGGCCCCTGACAAGAATTTTCAACACAACTGATTTCGGAGATCACTCAACGTGAACAGCAACATGCTTCCGGTTGTCTTTGCCCTGCTGACGGGATTGTTCTGGGGAACTTACGCACCGGTGTTGGCGCAGGCTCGCACTTTTGAAAAGAGCCCATTCAAGCCTTATGTCATGATCGGTGTGGCATACCTGATCTGGGGGATTGCGGGCGGACTGATTGGAATGTACAGCAAAAGCGACAGTTTTACGTTCACAAAACAGGGAATCTTCTGGGGATTCGCGGCAGGTACCCTCGGGGCGTGGGGTGCCTTGACCTTGACGTTGGCCATGTACACCGGCGGAACTGCAATGCCGCAGGTCGTGATGCCGATCGTCTTCGGAACCGCCGTCACGGTCAGCGCAGTTGTGGCTGCGATGACATCCAAAACCCAGGCCAATCCGATGCTTTGGGTCGGTATCGCCGGAATGGCGGTTTGCATTATCACCGTGGCGTACTTCACGCCTCACCCCGTCCCGCACGGTGCCATGCCTGTCGAGCCTCCTGCAGCGAACGGCGCTGCATAGAGGCTCCTTAACTTCACCCCTGCGAGGCGACGATCAGGCCTGTTCCTAAGACGGCTTCAGCTTGTAGCATCCCGTCGCCTTGTCAAAGAGTACACCTTCTGTGTTATAGAGGCATTGGTAAAGCACGTTCCTGAAGTTATTGCTTGAAGTCCTGTATCCGGACTCCACGATTTTGGAAGTCAGGTCCGCCATTGAAAAGCCCTTCTTGCTCTTCGCCAGCAGTTCCAGAACATGCGAGCGTAACGACTTCTCGTTCTTCAATCGGCGGCGACGGCGACGAACGACCCGATTATCTCCCATGACTTCGACAATCTGACGCTCGATTTCATCCAGTTCCTTCTGCAGTTCTTCACGGCGTTTTGCCAGTTCGATCGTTTTCACCTTGCGAGTTTCCAGAACCTGTTCCAGTTCCGCTACACTCATAACGCCACTTGCTTTTGTCATACCTGCCATCTCCTCAAACGGTAAAACCTGCACTCACACATCAAAACGATAACTGCAAAAACGTGCTGATTCAAATGTTAGCAGCACTAAAAAACCTGATTTCCTGATCCGTAATTCACACGTACGTTTTAGTAATTACAAACCGGCAGAAATCAAACTCTGACTGATGCGTGGTGAACCGGTTTTGGCATTTTGAGACGTGCTTGAGCCATATTTCAATGAGTCGCCCGACTTCTGCAGGGCCGACGACTGGCTGGCAGCCGGTATCAGGGCACTGAAATACAGTGCCCTGATACCTTGCTTTCCCGTTGAGGCGATCGGCAGAAAATGAATTACCGCTTGATGAAAAACGGGGACTGGCGCCAAGGCTTCCTGGTGCATGTCCCCGTTTTCAGAGATTCTGCGATTGGTAATTTTTTTCCTGCCGATCGCCTTGTAACACGCGTGGTCTGGTTTGAGGCCACTGAGAAATCCAGCGACACCTGGAAAATTCCGCAGTGACGGTGGTTCCGCTTCGAACGCGGAAGCGGACTCACAAACGAAGCCTTAATCTGGACCACGAACAGGTTAAAACTCGTCCGCGTGTCAGTCAGTCGCCCGGTCGACGATGCCTCTTGTCGCGTTTTTCGGGTTCGACTACCATTCGAAAGGACGAGTGCGACAGCAGGGGTTTCAGGAAGAGTTCCCTGCGCGTCAACCGGAAGAACAACGTTTTCGTGAAATACCTCTCGCAACCGGATAATTCTAATGAAACTGTATGCTCCGTCACGGACTGTGGGGATACTCACCGTCGGCGTCGCTTTCCTCGTCGCCACGACGATGTTCGCACAGCAGGTTGCAGGAACGCCGGCATCCGAAGCGACAACGGTCAAGCTCGTTACAGAGATGATCTCGAAGTTTCACATCAGCCAAAAGCCGATGGATGATCGGATTTCTTCGATGATCCTGGCCAAGTTCATCAAGGATCTCGACCCTCAGAAACTCTACTTTCTGAAATCGGATATCGACGGATTTTCAAAATACCGCGATCAGCTCGACGACTTGCTGAAAGTTGGCAACGCCAACTTTGCTCATGAAGCATTCAATCTCTATTTGCAACGACTCGACGAACGATTGGTCATCGCTCACAAGCTGATCGATCTTCCCCACGATTTTTCGCAAGACGAGACATTGATGATCGATGGAGACAAGCTGGCCTGGGCCGCCGATCCCAAAGAGCTGAACGAGCGATGGCGCAAGCGAATCAAGTTTGAAATGCTGTCGCTGAAGCTCGACAAATCGAATCCGGACGAAGCACGCAAAAGCCCACGCTCCCAGGATGGAATTCCGGTCGCCAAGGCGCCTGACATCTCTCAGGAAGATCCCGTCAAACGGTTGCACAAGCGCTACGATACGATCAAACGCAACGCTCGCGAAATGGAAGACGGCGAAGTTCTGGAGATGTTCCTGTCGTCCGTCGCTCACTGCTTTGACCCGCATTCGAGCTATATGTCCCCGGATACGGTCGACGATTTTCAGATTCAAATGCGTTTGAGCCTCGAAGGAATCGGGGCGGCCCTGCGGTCCGAAGACGGAATGACCACTGTCGCCTCGATCGTCCCGGGCGGTGCTGCTGACAAGGATAAGCGACTTAAGGTCGACGACAAAATTATCGGGGTTGGTCAGGACGACGGCGATTTTCAGGATGTCGTCGAGATGAAACTCAAAAAAGTCGTCAGACTGATCCGGGGCGAACGTGGCACGAAGGTTCGCCTGCGAGTGTTGCGAGACGCGGCGCAAACACTGACGATTGATCTGGTCCGGCAAACAGTCGAACTGACGGCTCAGGAAGTCAAAGGCGAAATCGTTCCGTCGATTGAACGTGGTTTGGGAGGGGTTATCGGCGGCAAAGGGCGGATCGGCGTCATCAACATCCCCTCGTTCTACCGTGACTTTAACGGAGCCCAGCAGGGTAAAGACAACTTCAAGAGCACCGCGCGCGACGTTGCCAAAGTGCTGACCGATTTCAAGGAAAAAGGTGGCGTCGATGCAGTCGTCGTTGACTTGCGGATGAATGGTGGCGGTGCGTTAAGCGAAGCCATCGAAGTGACCGGCCTGTTTATCGATCAGGGGCCAGTCGTGCAGGTGAAAGAGCAAAACGGCAAAATCAAGAGTCACGACGACGAAGACCACGGTGTCATGTGCCGCGAACCGCTGGTGATCGTTTGCAATCGTTTGTCTGCATCCGCATCAGAAATTTTTGCTGCCGCAATCAAGGATTACGGACGCGGGATCGTTGTGGGCGACACGACAACGCACGGCAAAGGAACCGTTCAGAACGTGATGCCCGTCAGCAAGCAAATGTTCGGTGTACTTCCAGGCGGCAAGGATCGAGGGGCACTGAAGCTGACGATCAATCAGTTCTATCGCGTGAACGGAGACAGCACGCAAAACCGGGGCGTCGAATCCGATGTCGTCTTGCCATCTCTGATCGACCACATGGACTTTGGCGAAACATTCCTGGACAACGCGCTCCCCTTCGATCACATTCGGGCCATCGCCCATTCGAATTATCCCTATGTTTCGTCAGAGATTCTGGAGACGCTTCGTTACAACAGCCAACGCCGGGTCGCGTCCGACCCGAAATTCCAGCAAACACTGAAAGATGTTGATCGGTACCTCGCCCGAAAGAATCGCAAGTCCGTTTCATTGAACGAAGAGACGTTGCGAACCGAACGCGAAGAAGAAAAAGCTGCGAAGGATGTCGAGAAGGAAGAGGAAGAACACGAAAACAAGAGCGACGAAGCTCCCGTGCTTGCAAAAACCGAGTACAACGACGAACTTCTGCACATTGCGGTTGACTATGCTACGCTGTTGAAAGCACAGAAGACTGCGGCTAAACGCTGAGTTCACAGACTGTACGACGCCTATGGCCATTATCGAAGTTGAAAACCTTGCGAAGCATTATCGGGTTTACCGTAAAAACGCGGGGTGGAAGGCTTCGATCACCGGCCTGTTTCGGCGCGAGCACACCGTCGTTCGCGCTGTGAAGGGTGTCGGATTCCGGATCGAACGCGGAGAAATGGTCGCGTTTCTCGGCCCCAACGGTGCCGGGAAAACAACGACTCTCAAACTGCTTTCAGGACTGATTTATCCGACATCCGGAACCGCCACAGTGCTCGGTTTTATTCCGTGGCAGCGCAGCAATGCATACCGGAAGCGATTCTCGCTGGTGATGGGGCAGAAGAACCAGTTGTGGTGGGATTTGCCCGCACAAGAGTCGTTCGTTCTGCACCGCGAGATCTACGATATCGAGCCATCGGCCTTTCAGAGGCGACTGGATGAACTGACCGACTTGCTGGAAGTCCGCAATCTTGTCAA
>JANXOO010001038.1 GCA_025353525.1 Schlesneria sp.
ACTTGCACCGGAACCGAGTCCGCGAACGATCTCTGCGGCCAGCGATTTCGCTGACTGCAAGTTCGTATTCATTTTCCAATTGCCAACAACAAACAACTTCCGAGTCAAAATCGTTACCCAACCATTTCACTGCGGGGATAGGACCCCAGTACTTCCATACGAACTGCCTGACGCTCGAGTTCTTCCAACGTCCGTTTGACTTTGGCGTCCTTGGCGTGCCCTTCACAGTCGATGAAGAAAATATAACCGCTTTCGGCCCCTCGCAACGGGAATGATTCAATCCATGTGAGATTGATCTTGTTCTGTTTGAAAACAGCCAACGCCTCAGCCAAGGCACCTGGCTTGTCACCGATCTGTAACAGCAATGACGTTCGATCGCGCCCGGAAGGCCCCACAGGCTTGTCACCGATCATAGCAAACCGGGTGACGTTATTTTTGTTGTCTTCCACAGAATCGGCCAGGATTTGCAATCCGTACTCGACCGCCGCCTGGCGACTTGCAATCGCCCCGGCCCCCGGCTTGTCTCTTGCCAATTGAGCGGCCGTAGAGGTGCTGGTCACTTCAATCAGCCGTGCCTGAGGCATATTGCGGCTCAGCCAGTCACGGCATTGCGACAAGGCTTGTGGCTTGCTGTACACCTCGTTGATTTCGCTGCGCGGGACTCGGCCAAGCAAATTGTGATGAATACACAATTGAATCTCGCCGCAAATCCTCAGCGGCAAACGAGTAAACATATCAAGGGTGTCAATAATCCGACCATCTGTGCTGTTCTCGATGGGGACGACGCCAAAGTCAGCGTGACCGCGATTGACCTCTTCGAAGACTGCAGCGATCGTGTTGACCGGAATCAGGTCCGACGATTCCCCAAACCGTTCTACTGCTGCCATATGCGTAAAACTGAAGGCAGGGCCGAGATAGGTGACGCGACGAGGACGTACGCGGTTTCGTACGGAACTCAGGATCTGCCGGAACACACCGCGAACAGCATCTGCCGGAAGTGGCCCCTGATTCTCCACTTCGATACGTTTCAACAGGTCATCGTCAGATCGGGGATCGTAGGTTGCCGACCACCAATTGGGGTCTGCTTCAATCAATTTGGCAGTTGCGGTCGCCCGGCGATTGATCAACTTAAGGATCTCGCCATCCAGTTTCGCCATCTCATTCGCCGCAGCGGCTGCCGACGCGCGAGGCGCAGAATTCGTACCAGATTTGGCGGAAGCCGGTGCTACGTTGTTCTTTACGGGTTTCTTCGGCACCGGTTTACTGGCCATCCAAGCGACTCCGAGGTGAATTCGTGTGACTTCATCAGATTTTGACAAACGCCGAACATTGAATTTACAGAAAATCTTTTTACATCTGAACTTCGACAATTGCAAGGAAACAGACGGTCGGCGCCCTGCGCTTCAAGTCAAAAAGCCTTAAATCGAAAAGCCCCGGCAAGCGGAAGCCGCTTGGCGGGGCCTGAAAACGATTCATAATCACAATTGGCTGCAGAACAGGGCCATTTTTCGAGCCGGAGAGGTGAATCTCCTGTTCCTTCTGCCGCCTTACGCCCCTTCCTGATGCTTTTTCCCGGAGGGCAAAAATCGGCCTTTCCCGGGGTCTGATTCGGATGGCATCAGAGGAGTTGATTTTCCTTCTGAAGTCCGTAAACACGGGCCAGAACAGAGGGCGATTGAAACCGGAAAGAAAGACAAATTCAAGCCTGCCCTCTTCAAGGAAGGCCGGCTAAAGCCTGAACTTCAGTGGGGAGTGGCTTTGTTTTCAGCCTTTTGGCAGCAGTCGGGCGGCCACTGCGCCGGGGCTGTGGTCGTAGCAGTCGTTTTCGTGCCAGAGAGGAACTCCGGCGGCGTACCGTGCTGCGAGCATCAGTACTTTCTCTTCGGAACCGGGCTTGGCAACGGTCGGGCCACCCGGGTCAATTCCGAGCTGGTCGAAATCGATTTCTTCAAAAATCGCTTCGCCATTGGAACCCGCTTCGTCGGCACCGTATTCCAGTTCAGATTCCACTTCGTCAACATCAAAGTCAAACGACATTCATAAACTCCACAAGCCGATACACATGAACAGGTTACACATTGTTCACAATAACCGACCGCCACGGACAACATCCGCAACGGTATCGTTATCATCGCCGCATTGTTGAGTTCACGGAGGCAAATGTCAACGATTTTCTTCATGAAGGAGAAAAACATTTTCACGGCAAGAGCGTTACGCCCGCACCTCTTAGCTGATGTCTTTACCCTGCCAAACCGGTTTTACCGCGAATTCAGGCTTAAACCTTGCATCCGGAAACACGATCCTGAAAACTTTTGCTCACCTCGAATTTCAATTCAGATTTTCCTGCGCTGTTGCGGTCAATCGATCTCAGATTAGCTAGAATACCTCGTCGAACCGGAGGTATGACTTCGGAAATTTTTACAACTCGGCCAGAGGCATCACGACATACATGCAACAGACGGACGTTGCGATCATTGGCGGAGGAATCGTAGGGTTGGCGACCGCTTACAGGTTGCTGGAACGGTACCCCGGCCACAAGGTCACGATTCTTGAGAAGGAACGCGAGGTCGCACAACATCAAACCGGCCACAATTCGGGCGTGCTCCATTCAGGAATCTACTACCGACCCGGCTCGTTACGCGCGACGAATTGTCGCGACGGCAAGCTTGCCATGGAAGAATTCTGCAACAGGGAAAACATCCCCTTTGACCGATGTGGCAAAGTCATCGTCGCTGTCACCGCAAATGAAATCCCGCAACTGGAACGGATCTTCGAACGGGGGTTGGCCAACGACATTCGCTGCGAACGAATTGGTCCTGAACGCTTGAAAGAGCTCGAACCGCACGTCGCCGGAGTTCAGGCGATCCATGTCCCGGATGCCGGAATCGTCGATTATCGCCAGGTGTCCGAACGATTAGCAGAACGGATCAAGGCAGCAGGCGGTGAATTTAAAATGAGTGCCCGGGTGACGGGAATGTTTCGTCACGACAATCGCATGGTCATTCAAAACGATGCCGGTGAACTCGAAGCGAAGCTCGTCGTCAACTGCGCCGGACTGCACAGCGATCGTGTCGCATGGCTGTCGGGAACTCACCCCGACGCCCAGATCATTCCGTTTCGGGGTGAGTACTTCGAACTGAAGCCTTCGGCCCAGCACTTGTGTCGCTCGCTGATCTACCCTGTACCTGATCCCGAATTTCCGTTTCTCGGAGTTCACTTTACCCGAATGATCCACGGCGGGGTCGAATGTGGTCCGAATGCCGTCTTCGCGTTTGCCCGTGAAGGATATTACAAGACCAGTTTCAACCTGTTCGACACATTCGAATCGCTGACGTATCCTGGTTTTTTGAGAATGGCATGGCGTCACTGGCGCGCCGGATTAGGTGAAATGTACCGTTCCTTCAGCAAATCGGCGTTTGTCAGCGCCCTGCAGCGCCTCGTTCCGGAAGTCCAAAGCGAACATCTGGTTCCGGCCCCGGCGGGTGTGCGGGCACAGGCGCTGACTCGTGATGGAAAACTTGTCGACGACTTCCTGATTCAGGAAAATGACCTCGTCGTCAACGTCTGCAATGCCCCCTCGCCTGCGGCCACGGCATCGCTGAATATCGGCAAACTGATCGTCGACAAACTGACTCACCGGTTTTGACACACGCCCGTGATTGATGAGACACGTCTCGGGACAAATATCATGATTCATACGCTGGCCGATCGAACCGTGCGTCCGCTCAATGACGGTGATGTTGCGTCAGTGCAGCCGAGCATGGCGTTAGCCGTTTATTCGTTGGCCCTGCGCGAACTGATCCGGTTTTTTCGTCAGCGAACACGCATCGTCGGAGCACTCGGTCAACCGATCATTTTCTGGGTTCTGTTTGGCGCGGGATTGCAGAGTTCGTTTCGAGGTCCTGCAGATCTTTCGTACCAGGAATACTTCTTTCCCGGTGTGGCCATCATGATTGTGATGTTTACTGCCATTTTTTCCACGATTTCGATCATCGAAGACCGACGCGAAGGGTTTTTGCAAGGAGTGTTGGTGGCTCCTGTTTCGCGCGCGTCGCTCGTGTTGGGAAAAGTCTGCGGCGGAACAATTTTGGCCGTCCTGCAAGCGATGTTGTTTTTGACGATTGGGCCGGCGTTGGCGGCAGTCGGATTGTCACCGCCGATTTCGACCGGTTTGACATGGTTCAACTGTCCTGCAGTGATCGGCTTTCTGGCCCTGGTCGCGTTTTCGTTGACATCGCTTGGATATTTGATAGCGTGGCCGATGGATTCGACCCATGGTTTCCATGCGATCATGAGCGTCTTTTTGATGCCGATGTGGTTATTGTCCGGCTCGTTCTTTCCGACGCCCGCTTCTGGCTGGCTGTCATGGGTGATTCGACTGAATCCGTTGACCTACGGTACTGCAGGACTACGACGCCTTGTGACACACAATGTCGCTGCTGTCACAGAACTGCCCTCGTTTCCGCTCAGCCTTGCGGTGACGCTCGGGTCTGCCATTGTCTATTTTTTGATTGCGATCCGGTTGACCGCACGCCAGTCCTCGCACAATGCCCGATAGAAAGTTTTGCAGTGAACGATTCCAGCAACAGTACCGAACCGGGCTTGACCGATGACCGCAAACGACCGGACTCGTTCATTGTGTTTGGCAGCGTGATGTGGGTCATCTGCCTGCTGGCCATCGTGGGTTGCTGGTATCAGTGGCGACAGCGCGTCCTCGCGAACAAGTCCGGGGCGATCGCTGCCGCAAACAAGGTTGAGGATGAATACGAAGGCGACGGTCGAAGTCAGAAAGAGATCCGTCTTGTTCCACAAAAAGACGGAACTTTCCAGACGAACGTCATTACACCGGGTACTGACGACAATCGCTGGGACGCCGACGGAATCGAAGATTTTGAGTTCACCGTTTTCTCGTCGGTATCGGTGAACTCAAAATCTTCGATTCCGTCG
>JANXOO010001354.1 GCA_025353525.1 Schlesneria sp.
TTTATGGCCAAAGAAGAGGCCATCGAAGTAGAAGGCGATGTTGTCGAAGCATTGGCAAATACGCAGTTTCGCGTGAAGCTGAAGACCGGGCATATGGTCATGGCTCACGTTGCAGGAAAAATGCGCAAGAACTTCATCCGAATTGTTCCGGGCGATCATGTCGTCGTGGAAGTCTCGCCGTACGATCTGAATCGGGGCCGCATCGTCTTCCGCGAACGCTAACGGTGCTTGCGGGCATGAATTGTACAGGTTGTGAAACCGGTCAAGTCATTCTCCGAATCCATGTTTTCGCGGCAGACGCGGGAACGCCGCCCGCACCACAAGAATGCGACATGACGCAGTTTTGGACTGGAAATCGTTACTGGCTTCACCAGTATCTGTTGTCATGAGTTTATGCACGCCCTGTCGGAATCGCTTTGCTTCTTTTAGCGATGTGCGTTTCGGTGAGCTTCGACATTGGGACAATTTGCCCATTCACACCAGACGAATGCACAAATGACTGCCTCCAGTTCTGACCCGAAAAGCTTGCCGGTCGTTCGGCTTTTTACCGATGGCGCATGTCGCGGGAACCCCGGCCCCGGAGGGTGGGGTTGCATACTGAGACACCCGGCTTCCGGTACGGAAAAAGAATTGTCTGGCGGCGTAGCGCTCACGACAAACAACCAGATGGAATTGCAGGCAGTCATCTCCGGGCTCGCAGCGCTGAAGGCGCGATCCGACGTCGATGTCGTGACGGACAGCACCTATGTTGCGAAAGGTTGTGCCGAATGGATGGCCGGCTGGAAACGCAATGGCTGGCAACGCAAGGAAGGAACCTCCTTCAAGCCCGTCAAGAACGTCGAATTATGGCAGCAACTGGACGAACTGCTGACGCGACACAATGTTCACTTTACGCTGGTTCGCGGCCATACCGGCCATCCGGAAAATGAACGTTGTGATGAACTCGCCGTTGCCGCTGCCATGACATTCATCAACGGTTGATCTGTGGAACGACCGCCAGTACTGGATGCGACCTCGCGTCTCGCAATGATGGTGTTCCCCACCGCAGTATCAAACTCCGATCTCGCAAATTCTCGCGAACCTTCGTGCAACCAGTCGCCTGAAGACTTGACACGTGACGCTCACTCAAATAGATTCAAATCAATAATTTTGATTCATCAAAATTTTTGATTCATCAATGCTAAACATATGCCCATTGGAGCGAAAATGTCGCGCAAACATGCTGCCCGCAAAGGGTTTACACTGATCGAGTTATTGGTCGTGATTGCGATTATCGCGATCCTGATTTCGATTCTTTTGCCAGCCGTCCAGCAGGCGCGTGAAGCGGCCAGACGAACGCAATGTAAAAATAATTTGAAGCAAATCGGGCTTGCGCTGCACAACTATGAAGGAACACATCGCGTCTTTCCTCCATCGTGTATCATCAATCCCTACGCCGACGGGTCGGCCTTCGGAATCAGTTATGGCGACAATTTTCGTGTCGGTCCCTCCGGGTTCGCATGGGGGGTCTCGCTGCTTCCGTTTCTCGAGCAAGCGACGGTTTACAACACATTCGACACCAGTGCCCCGTGCTGGTCTCCTGTCAATTCGGCATCCGCCAAAACAAAACTGCCCGCTTATCTTTGCCCGTCCGCAACCGGTGGGAACGACGGATTCGCTATTCAAAAGCAGGGGGCGGACAATCGCCATAGCGTGCCGCTCACTCGCGCCGACGGCAGTTCGATTTTCTTCGGTCACTGCCATTACATCACTAACGCCGGAACGAATCAGCCCTGGGGTCGCGACACAAACTACTGCTACAATTTCGATCTTCCCGAACCCGTTTCGGGAGCGCCCGACGACATCATCAACGGCCCGTTTTATCCGAATTCGCATACGCGCGTTGCCGATGTCAGTGACGGCCTTTCCAATACGGTGTTCCTTGGCGAGCGAAGTTCGATTTTGTGCAACAGCACCTGGGTCGGTGTCGTTCCGTCCGCCGTTGTTTCGCCGCGACTCGATTTGCGACCGTGGCCGTCCGACAATAATGGCGCAACGGACCTGGTCGGCTGCCACAGTGGCCCCGATGTTCACGACCATCCTCAAGTGATTATCCATGCACCAAACAGCCCGTTTGGGCATACAGACGAGATGTGGGGCGAACATGGATCTGGCTGCAACGTCCTGTTTGGCGACGGCTCTGTCCGCTTTTACACCGCATTCACAGACGGGAACGTTTGGGTCGCACTGTCGACACGAAACGGAGGCGAGGTGATCAATGGTGATCATTGAAACCCTGCGTGAAAATCGTCGTACCGCAAGCGGCCTCGGTTTTGCCTCGATCGTTTTAGTTGTATTGCTGGTCCAGTATTTCCGATCGCAACCACAAATCGGGCCGAACGAGGATGTCGCGAAAACAGTCGATGCACTCTTCACATCCCTCACCAGCAAGGACTTGAAGCGACTGCACGAGTGCGAAGTGCGATTGAAAGAATACCGTGAGCGAGGGGTACTTCCTCACTCAGCCGCCAACAGCCTTTCGTCGATCATCGAAAACGCCAAATCCCGTCATTGGGATGATTCGGCTCAAAGGCTTTACGATTTCATTCTGGCGCAACGTCGATCTTCGTGATTCAAGCGATGATACCACTCGCGGTCTGGTTTGAGGCCGTCGAGAAATCCAGCGACACATGGAAAATGCCGCAGTGACGGTGATTCCGCTTCGAACGCGGAAGCGGACTCACAAACGAAGCCTCAATCTGGACCGCGAGCAGTATAAAGCCGGATCATTTGATCGCCATAAAAACATCGGTGATCACAACGTCGTCTCCGATTCCGCCCCCCGCCGCGTTCGGCTGTTGCGAACCCGATTTAGGCAATCCGTACATCGATTCGATCGTTCGCAGCACGTTGACGTGTGTAATCCCGGCTCCCGCGTCATCGTTTCCTGGTTTGATGTGCGCCCCTCCGAAGATCGTCGCGATTCTGTTTTGAAGGTCGAGTCAAAATTCGTCCTGAGGCACCACAAACGGATTAGTCAGGCCGCGATACTGTTGATTGATATCAATCTTTATAAAACTTGCAGCGACGCTACCGAGTGCGAACGTGAAAACAAAAAATGACTCAAATCTCATCGTTGGCTCGCATGACATAACGCATTCGTGTGTTACTATCCCGGTGCCGGGATATCGACAACCGGTTCCGGTCTGTCGTATTCCGCAATCAGTTTCAATCGGAACACTGGAAAAGAGACACATGACGAACCCGACCTCGACACTTGTTGTCGAGCAACTCGCCAAAAGCTACCCGTCACCCGATGGCGCACTGCCAATCCTGAAAGGTGTCAATCTGACGATGTCGCGCGGTGAAGCACTGGCGATTACCGGGCCTTCCGGATCAGGCAAAAGCACCCTGCTTTATATCCTTGGGGCACTCGACGCACCTGATTCCGGCACAGTGACGCTGGAAGGTAAACAGCCATTACGGCTTTCCGAGGCGGAACAGGCTCAATTCAGGAATACGCAGATTGGATTCATTTTTCAGGACCACCACCTTCTTCCGCAGTGCTCGGTCCTCGAAAACGTACTGATCCCGACGTTGGTCGGGCGTGGTGCAGATGAAGCAGCAGATGCACGCGCTCGCGAGTTGCTGCAGCGCGTCGGGTTGGCCGATCGGATTTCGCACCGACCGGCTCAGCTTTCCGGCGGTGAACGTCAGCGTGTTGCCGTTTGCCGGGCACTCATCAATCGACCGACCTTGCTGTTGGCCGACGAACCGACCGGCAATCTCGATCAGGACACGGCCGAGAATGTCGGATCGTTGTTACTCGACCTGAATCGGGAACAGAACACACTGCTCGTTTGCGTGACACATAACCAGGAACTTGCTGGCCGGTTCCCGAGGCAATTCCATTTGCAAGACGGATTGCTGAAGGAAACCAGACCATGAAAATGTTCGCCGCTGCCTTTGCCATTCTGTTCGGGTTTGCAGGTACTGCTTTTGCCAAAAAAGAGGCACTGTTCGAAAGTATCCGCACCCGTGAAGTGGCCACATGGAAACTCGCCCTCCGCATCTGGGAACTGGCTGAACCCGGTTATCAGGAGGTTGAGTCATCACGGTTGCTGGCTGATACGCTGGAACAGGCCGGTTTTCGGGTGAAACGGGGTGTCGCAGAGATTCCGACCGCATTTGTTGCGACATTCGGCGAAGGTTCGCCGGTGATCGCGATTCTCGGTGAATACGATGCGTTACCCGGACTGTCGCAACAGGCCGTCCCCGAGAAGTTGCCACGTGAAGGAGCGACTTATGGT
>JANXOO010001057.1 GCA_025353525.1 Schlesneria sp.
GGGCGATTCCATCGAACGGGCTTCTATCACGGGTGTATCCGCCACAATGTCACCAAGCCGCTGGCGACGTTCGGTGAATGCAATGGTCAGTATTCCCGTCTCAGGATCTGTTCCCGAGTACATCCATTGGCTCGATCCCTTTTCGTCAAGTCCGTTACCCCTCATGCACACGAAACGATCTTTCCAGAACGCCTGATAATTGTACGAGTGATCAATTTCCATGGGAGGTCCGATGCTGGGGATTGAAGAATACGGCATTCTGCCAATGCGAAAAGAGCTCCATACGAACATTCCAGTCATCGCCATCCGGGGAAGTGACATTACAAACACCAGCAGAATGACGCCGATGATGTAGGCCGGCTTGCGACTCGACATAGCGCGCTTTCAATTCCGAATTTGATATCTAATTCGGCCAACGGCATTTACCGGGCAGACGAGGCGTCACTTCGAGCAACGCTACGTGGCAGGCTCGGCGGGTGCGACGGCTTTGAACGATACTACGACGAACTGATCGTGACCGGCGGCGTACAGTGTGTCTTCCGCTTCGTTCAATACGAACGCGTGCACGTGCATCGGCATTTTGGATTGATGGATCATCTTCCCGGTATTCGCATCAAAGAATGATACGAATCCGCCGTTGTCGCCACCCGCAAATACAAACCAGTGACCCGTTCGTGGATATGCAATGTGTTCGACAAGACCTTTGAATGACGCATCCGCGATTTCATGCACTCGCTGCTGCGTTTGCCAATCGAAGATTTCGACTCGGGATGGACCGTCCAGGTGATCGATGTTGCCGATCGTACCGATCCCGCCAACCGCCAGATGCCGATCGTTGTGCGAGAATGACAGGCTGCGAATGCCGCCGATTGAATGACGACGCTGCTTCGGGTCCCACGTGTACATGAGCGGGGCTTCGAGTTCCGCCAGTTTTTTGCCACTCGATACTTCGTGAATCGCAATGTGCCCGACCCTGTCACCCGTCGCCATCCACTGTCCATTCGAAGAGAACGCCGCAGCGTACAACATCGAAGGAAAATGATGCGGTGTCATTGGCTTGTGATCGTTCAATGTGTGAATCAGGTTTCCTGATTCCGCATCCCACACCTTGCAAAGCATGTCGTCCGCCACGCTCGCAATCAACTTGCCATCGGGCGACGCGACGACTCCGCGAATCCAGGACGAGTGCGCGGTGATTTTCCGCTTTGGTTGACGTTGTTCCGGATCCCACCAGATCAATTGGCCATCATAACTTCCCGTGACAAGTTCCGATCGGGCGATCGCGGCTCCGGTCACGTAGCTCTGGTGCCCGTCGCCTTCAAACGCGACCGGTTCGGGATTCTCGTTCGTCAGATTGATTTCAACGACATTGAAATCGGAACAACCGACGAACACGCGATCGGACTGTGGCCATCGTGCGATGCACATTCCGATTGATTTCAGTCGGATCGTTTTGCCAACGTTCAGCTTCGTGGGGTCGGCGGACATTTCAAATCCTGATGTCAGTTGTCAGTTGTCAG
>JANXOO010001102.1 GCA_025353525.1 Schlesneria sp.
CTCGTACCTTGATTTGTGCAAAGAGTTGTTCATATGCAGCATTTTCATCGGGTTCAGCCTGCCGTGTCTTGTGCTTGCGAAAATTGTATTGCAGCTTGTGTTCGAACCTGGCCAGCAAGATGGCGTCCCCCATTCCTGGCGACCTCAGCACGAGATCGTTATCGATGATTTCAACAAAGCCATTGATGGTGACTTCCACTCCGCGGAACCCGTACAGGTCACCCACCGTTTTCCCGAATTCACGCTCCCAAAGCTCAACATCCGGCAAGCCCGGGGCGACGAAATGAATCTCGGCCGTACAATTGTAGATGTCTGGTGCATCGGGTGCCGAACGGACTCCACTCAGTCCATGCAGACCAGCTCGAGCACCGCTCCAGCACGATTTGAGTCCGTAAGGACAGGTGGGCGTGACCCCGACCGTGACATGAGTGACTTCGGCATCAGCGCGGATGCCCATCACGCCAGCGACACTTGCAGCGAGAATCAGAAAACCGGGATTGCGACCGATCGAAAACATGGCGATTTGCTCCGGGAAATGTTCACAAGCTCGATAACTTACAGATGAATTCTGATCACCTTGGCGATTGAAGGTACACCAGCCGAGTTGAGGACGAAGAGCATATAATGGCCGGGCGGACACTCATCGGGTTTTGCCGGAGCCGTGATCGTCAGTGAGGTGGCATTTCCGGAAAAGTCAAGAAAGTTGATCCGTTGATTCGAATTGAACGAATGGGTCACGGAGGAAAGTCGAACCCAACTGACTCGTCCAACCTGACTCGGGTGCGAAGTGCCTGCGTTGAAAGTGGAACCGTAAGATACGCTTGCAGGCGCGCTCAGAATGTCGGGACGTGGCAGAGTCGTATTGAACAGGTAAGGGGGAGAAAAGATTTGAGCATTGGCATGCGTGTCATGTTGTGGGTTTGGCACGCCGTCGTTGTTCGGGCTGTACTCGCCGCCCCCTGCACTCAGAACCCGTGCATCGGGGAGCAATACAGCCGTTGAGTGATAACACCGATCAACGCTCTCGTCCGCCATGTCACTCCATTGCCCGAAGGGACCCTTGCGAGGGTCCCACAGTTCGGATGTACGCGCAACCATTTGAGGGTCGAGATTGTTAAAGCCGTTGCCAGCGGTGCCTCCTGTGACCAGGACGGTGCCATCGGGCAGAATCGTCGCATTGTGTTGTCGGCGGGCAATGCGCATGTGTGCCGTCGCGACCCATTTGGGCGGTGTGGCCTTCAGGTCGATAATCTCTGCATCTCGCAGGGGCGGACTTCCGCCGCCTGCGACCAGCACTCTTCCTGAATCGTACATCACTGAACTGAAATAATCGCGGAATGGCTTGTTGTGCGTGGCATCCACCTGCGTCCATTGTTTGGCGTTCACGTCCAGAAGGTAGCCACCTTCAAACTGGTCCGGGTTATGGTCCGACTGGTGGATCCATGCGTTCATGAACACGTTGCCGTTGGGGGCAAGATGAAGCCTGGGATAAAGTGGAAGGCCATCAAAGGTTTGGACATCGCTCCACGTTGTACCGCTCGTAATTTCCTGCATCGGAACGACATTGGCGTCGTGGTCGCTGCCCGAAGAGACCAGCACTCTGCCATCCCCCAGGGTGACAGCAGTGGGGTACCACCTGAAGCCTTTCATGTCGTCAATGCCAGTCCAGGTATTGTGTTCCGGATCAAAAATCGTAGCGTGAGGCAGGCCGTGGCTGTCGGTGTTGTGTCCGCCGACGACAAGCAAACGTCCGTCAGCCATGAACGAGTGCCCGGAACAGAACAAATTGTAAACGTTGCCAGCCTTGTTCATGGGATGAGGCAGGGCCTGAAACGCCGGTGATGGAAAATCGGCTTCGGATGTTCGGTCCCATAACCACGGAACGGTATCGTGGAAGTTGAGCCCTTTCACAGGGTCAAGCGGGTCGTCTTTGGGCTCTTTCCTGCGGCCCCAAAACAGCACATTGCCGTTCGGCAGTACATGGACATGAATGCCGACGTTTGGCCACTTGAACACCCGCCCCCACTGGCCTTTGCTGGCGGCCTGAGCGAAAGTTTCCGTCGGACCAATCGCCAAAAACATTGGCAACACGAGGGCGACGACATTCCAGCGTTTCACGACCCATCGAGTGGATTTCTGCATACGATTTCTCCTGGCTCGCACAAAGGTTCAACACGGAACGTCATCGACACCAGAAACGCAGCGTCCTGACCGGCATTTCCTGAGCCGCAGTGACTACGTGGTATAGGAACGGATCATTCGCTGCAGCAATCATGCAGTGGCTTAAGCCTGCAACGCTTGCGCAATCAATTCGGCCATTCCAAATTTCCCGTCTTTGTTGACAAAGTCAGGACGCGGTTTCCAGCAAGGACCTTGACGAAGAAAGGAATGTGAATCGTGAAGTATCAATCCGGCGAACACTTCACCGACGATCCTTCCTCCGACCGGACCCAGACGAAATGGAGTCGTGTTGTCAACAAAGTTCTGCTGGGATTCGGCCAGAATGTAGTACCACAGTGGTGCGTTGCTACAGAACTCGGTCGCGATACTGACCAGTTTGGGGTTATCTTTCTGCCCGCCTTCGTTGGCCTTGCCGACACGCAACTTGTCGTCAGGAATCACGGGAACTCCCATCGCACATGCGACGGTTTGCCCGGACGGTAATTCCATCCGCAGACCTCGGAGCAAATTCCTCTCGGCCAACGCCGGAAACAACTTGCCACCGATGACAGACTGGGGGAGGTTACCGAGCGGGTTTACGAGCGACGTGTCAATCTTGTAAGCAGGCTGAATCCGGCCTTTCCCGAATGGCGGGGCTTCACCCATTTTGAAGAACAAGCTCCAGTCAACTGCCCACGAACCCGGAAACTCGTTGAAACCCACGAGGCTCAAACCACTATCGGAAAAAATCG
>JANXOO010001143.1 GCA_025353525.1 Schlesneria sp.
CTTCTACATCGGCGGACTTGTGGCCAGCGTGATTGGCGAGCGGGGAACGATCGGCTATTGGCTTTCCGGATCGGCAATCACGAGCAATCAAGCCGGGAATGCATTACCCCCGCTAAATCAACTTGCGAGCGCGCCCCAGCGCGCCGTCGCAGGACTGATTCTGGCAATCATCATCATTGGAGTTGGAGCATATATCTACTATCCAGCACCGCGAGATCTGTTAAATCAAATGGATTCGATTCAGACTGAATTTTCAGTCGCGATGAAAGAAGTCCCGTTCCCGCAACAATTGGTCGAACGCCTGACCGTGCGTTGGTCAAGACTTCAGCACAAACTCGTCATTTCAAGCCTGTTGCGCAAGGGTCGGATTGATGCCGACATTCGTAAAGCAAGCAACGACTTGCGGCAACGACTTGCGAGTTTGCGAAGTGCCGTGAGAAGCACAACTCGCGCCGAAGAATTGATCCCGTTTTATCAATCCACTCGGGAAGCGACCGCCAATTGCCGCAACAAAGTCGAACAGTGAAATGCAAAAAGTCGATAAAAAGTTGAATTCCTCTGGCGATTACCGGTCATTGCTTGGCGGCGGTCTTTGGATCAGCGGTGCTGCCGCTTTAGCGGCGTTTGCATACGGGATCGTTGGCGAATCGTACGCAGCAACCTCGCTGGGGTTGGAATATCTGCTGCTGACAATCACAGTGTGGGTGGCAGCAAACTTCGCGCACCGTCGCGACGAGATGCTCAAACAATCAGCAATGAGCCCGGGCGCGAACGATCCGTCATCTGTACACTCGACTGTTCAATCGCCTGCAGATGCGATGGAATCGGCGGTACAGACTCAAGCAACCGTTCTCGGAGGTGTCGCGGTTCTGGTCGGTGCTGCCGCCGCGATTCAACTACTACAGCAGACGATCGGCGAGATTTCCTTTGACGAAGTAAGTGCCGTCCCGGTCGTCGTTTGTTTGATGGCGGCGTTTGTCTGGCAGGTACTTGCCAGGACGTTGCGCAAGATCAGTGAAACGGATCTTCCTGAGTCAAGAGCATTGGCTTTCGCGTTTCGCGAAGCGCAATGGAGTTCGTTATTGATTGCGACAGGGCTTGTCGGAGCTGCATTTGAATCATGGACCCTGTACTGGTCGGTTCGCGTTTTGCTGATCTGGATTGTCGTGATTTGCAGTGAAATCATCGTTCGAATGATTCTGATCCTGCTTATTCCCACCGAACGATCGTCGGTTGCCATTGCGCCCATTCGGCTGTTGTTACGCGAGGCAATTTTCACGGCTTCGAATCCCGTGACGAGTCTGTTGCACACGATCGAATCGCACTGCGGCGTCAGTTTGCGTTCGTCATGGGCAATCACGTTTGTAAAACGATCGCTCATACCGCTGTCACTCGCATTGATTGTATCCGCCTGGGGAATGACATCACTGTCGATCGTCGAGACACACCAATTTGCGATCCGAGAGCACTTCGGGCGACCTGTCGAAGGAGTCCTGGTCCCCGGTTTGCATCTGTCGTTTCCCTGGCCGTTCGGTCGAATTCGCTCGTTTCCCGTGAAGACCGTCCGCCAGATTCCGATCGGATTTGTTGAAGCCGACGAACCGATGCAGCGAAATCAGCCACGAACTCTCCTTTGGACTAAGCCCCATGCAAAAGAGGAATTCTCACTCGTGCTGGCAGACGGCACCGAGCTTGTTGCAGTCAACGCTCTGGTTTATTTCAAGATCTCGGAAGATCCGGATGAATTCAGGGACTACGTTTATCAGCAAGCAAGTCCCGAACACACGTTGCTCGCATTCGCGTACAAGGCTTTGATGGAAGAAACTCGCGGGAAAACACTGGATGATGTTCTTTCGTTGAACCGCGCTGCGTTTGCACGTCGAATTGCAGATTCTGTTCGAAGTCAGGTTCGAACTGCCCGATTGGGTCTGGATGTCATCGATTTCGCATTATTAAATATTCACCCTCCCATCGAGGCAGGTGGCAGCTACCTCGACGTGATCAATGCTCGGCTCGATGCAGGGCGACGTGTCACCGAAGCAGAGGGTGTGAAGCAAGTTGCACTTCTCGAAGCTCAAATGAGAGGGACGTCAGCGATCGCCGTAGCGAAGGTCAGCGGCAGCCGACGTATCGCTGACGCGAGGAGCGACATCGCCGAATTTCAGTCGCTGCACGAAGGATTAAGTGCTGCTCCGAAAACGCTTCACCTCAGGTTGTGGATTGAAGCACTGGAGTCGGCGTTGTCGACACAGCGTTTGTTTCTTGTCGATCAATCGTTATTGGATGAAGGAAGCGAACTACTGCTCGACACTCGACCGATCAATAGCGTTCGTTTTCCAGGCTTCGAAACGATTCCCCGTGCACCCGGTCCGGAGTAACTTTTTGATGGCAGATTCGGCCTCCATTCCTGAACAGCAGTTTTCAGTTATCGCGCTCTTTGGTCGTGTCGCATTTGCGATTGTGGTCTGCGGAGTTCTGCTTGCATACAGTGTCTACTTTTCTGTCAGCGAAGGCGAAGCAGCTGTCGTGACGAGATTTGGCGCACCCGTTCGTGAAATCACAATGTCTGGTCCCTATTTGAAATGGCCCTGGCCGATCGAACAGGTGCATCTGTTCGATACCCGATTGAAATTGTTCAATACGCCATTTACAGCGACTTTTACGAGAGACAAACGCAACGTAATTTTGCTGACGTACGTGGCGTGGAGAGTGCAGAAGCCG
>JANXOO010001173.1 GCA_025353525.1 Schlesneria sp.
GCGACATCGTCTGGTTCGGCGTCGCCAGCAGTCTCAGCGGCTTCGGCATCGCCCTCTTTCTTCTTTGCCTTCCTGGCTGCGGGGACCGACACCATGCCGAGTTCAGGCTTCAGAACGTCGGCGAAGTAGCGTCCCTCCGCCGTTGTGCCGCTCATGATGTAAGGCGAGTTGAGCCGGTGAAATTCCAGGAGGCTGCTGGTCGTATCAGAGCCGTCACCGAGTCCGGCCAACTTCACCTTGATGAACGGCAAACCCTTCAGTTCGGAAACGACATCGTCAGCGGCTTCATCCCAGCAGACAGATTCCAGTCGGTTGGCCATCGACTGAGCGGATTCAACGAGCAAAGTCGGGGTGCCATTGGGATCGTCGTAGAGTGCGGCTCCGAGATCCGGGAAACCGGTCGGTTGAATGCGCGTACCAGCGACGGGTTTGAGGTGCGCTTCAATGAGCACTCGCGGGGCTTTGGACAGAGCCTGGAAATCAATTGACATGGTTTACTCCTCGGTTTCTGGAAGGGACAAAACGGAATTGGCAATCAACGAGAGATCGTTATCGGAAAGGGGAATAAGCATCGCGGCGAGCAGCCGCTCGGGGGCAATCGGTGAGGTGACGGACAACGGCTGACCGGACCGCAGCCGACTGCGATAACCGGCGACGATGCGGCCATCCGACTTCAAGCGTCGGGCAGCGCGAGTCACGGCCGTTGAAACGGCGTCGGAGCGCCCCGATGCCAATTCGTGAAAGATGGCGGGATCGGGAGTCGTCGGCTCGGCGCGTTCGACGAGTCGCCAACGATGGTCTTTCACCTGCAGTGGCAACGGCTTTACGAGCAGTCTTGCGAGGCCGAACTCAAACGGGACTCCGCCATCAAATCGCTCACCGGCCGGCGGTTTGAATTTGACCTTGTCCGGGCTCCAGTCGATGCCGATGAGTGCCCACAACAAGTCGGACAGCTTCTCGTCATCGGTCTCGCCATTGAGAAACGCGACGACATCACCAAGTGAAGCCGGACGAGGCGAAGACAACGGCACGCCCTTCTCTCGACCGCCGCTCTGAAAGGCTTCCAATAGTCGACGCTGAAAGACGGCAGCAAGGTTCGATTCGAGGCTACACCGGCTCCAAACGGCCGAGCAATTTCCCGGTGACCAACTCGCCCAGGCACCTTTGACTTCAACTGCTTCCATGAAGACGCGCAGCGGACCAACAGCATTCTTCGCTCCGCCAATGCCAGCCAGCGCCGCCGCCAATCGGAATTCCGCGCTGCCATCGTCTGCTTGTTCAAGCCAGTCAGCCGGAAGTCTTTGAAGAGGTCGCAGATACTTGCCTTGTGCAAACCGCAGACCATTGCTCAAAGTTTGCTCGGCGTTCCCGAGTGCTCGCAACACATTGACCAGCCACTTCGCGTCGGTGGCCGCTTCGTCAGCAACCTTGTCGCTGCGGCAGGCAAATTCAAAGATGGCTCGGTCGATCTGCCTTAACGCTGACTGGTATCGCGCAGGAGTGCGTGATTTGTCCGATGTCGCTCGTCGCCAGCGGTCGAGCCACTCGGTGAGAATCGGATTGTCCAGCAATCTCGCTTGAGGACGCGGCTGCACAGCGACTCGTCCCAACGGTGCCGCGAGAAACGCGAGGCCATTGCGTTTGAGGAAGCCGTACCGACAGAAGCTGCTCACTCCTCGACTGATGCCGAGCAGATTCGCCGCCAGCGCGAACTCGACCGAGTTGCGGGCCTGCTTGCGTCCCAATTGAGCGCGACCCTCAGCAAACAAGTACCGTGTCTCAGTCAATGATGTCGGTGCATCCCAGAGTGGCAACCACAACTCGGCGCGCGAACCATCGGTCGTCTCTTCGCTCGCAGTCGCCGAGCCATATCCGACCGCGACGGACTCGACGCTGAACGGGAAACTGGCTCGCAATCCAGCGTTCTGTCCCATACGACGAGAGACCGCTCCCGCGAATAGAAGAGTCCCTTCGATCATCAGTATGTAGTCCCACGGATTGACCTGAGACCCGGCTTCAAACCGGCCCTGCGTTCCGTTTGCACCACCGATGCCGCCCGGATTGAATTGCCCGATGGCTGACTGACCGAGCGATACCAATTCGTTCGCGAAGACGCTCGACGAGACGAGACCGCGAGAATTCTTCGGAGCCGCACCGCCGTCATCGAACGAGATGACATCGGCAACTCGCTGCATGAAGTTGTTGGTGAAGTCGAGTCGCCCGTCGTTGCCGCCGGTGCCCAACAATGGGAAGAACCGAACGTTGTCCTCGCCGAGAACGAAACATGTATCGAGCCACGCAACGACTTCGTCCGCCAGCTGTGCTCGACTCTTCGCGAGCAACGACTGTTTGTCGTCATCCTTAGGCTTCTGCAATGGAACGATGCCCCGAACCTGTTTGATCGTGTCGCGATACAGATTCAGTCGCAGAGTTGTTGATTGCTCAATCGCTTCGACTGGCGCACTGCCGCCGCCATAGAACCCGCTGCCTCCATTCCACGGAGCGAGGATTGGAGTCGGGCGATATTCGTTGAGAAAGAATGCGATGAGATCCTCGCGATCGAGTCGCGAGTGGAGTGTTGCAGCGCCGTTCGTCCAACTGAGGCAGGCATCAGGATCGGATTGCTCGGCCACGAGTCGGAAGACGCCCAGCGTCTTCAAGTAATTCATTAACGGCTCCGGCGTGCAACCGGTGAGTGGTAAATCAGTCATAACAATGCCTCTTTCTGGCTAGCGCGAACGTCAGCCGTTCGCAGCAAGGCTTCGAGATAGGCCAGCCGGAATGGCCCCAATTCTCCGAGCAGCTTTAACGCACGAGCTGTCCAGCTGTGAGGGCCGCCCAGCTTCATGGGTGACAGGTCTAGTATGCAGTTCGCGACGGCCTGTCCCGGCAATGTCACCGCGGGCAATGGGTCGCCTTCGTGAACGCCGAGCGCGAAGAGTGTCTCCGGATCATTCGGCTGCGACTCATCCGGCAAAGCGCGGATACCCAGGCGAACTCGGCCATGATGTGCGGCGATGAGATACGCGACTTCAAAAGGCAAGTCGTTATGCAAAGCTGCCAGTGCCGAGGCGAGTTCGTGTCGAAAGTATTTTCGACCGTGTGTCAGGCGACCGTTGCGACCGGACTTCGCCCATTGCTGGTCGGTTGAAAGCTCCACGTTACTCTTGAGCATCCCCGCCTGGAATGCCCAGTGAGCCTTGCCGATATCGTGCCATATCGCTGCGACGCCTAGCCGCTCGGCCCAGTCCGTAACTTCGGGTAACCCGCTCAGCAAAGACTTCAGCTCGTCGCAGACATGCTGAGTGTGCTGAGTGATGGTCAGCGGAGTGCTGATGGCTGATAGCGGGTCTGATCCGGCAGCTTCCTCTCGCTTTGGCTTGTCTGGCGGAAGTGGCGTGACGACATCGGTGCAGTCGGAGTCCCAACCAAGGTCTGAGTACCCGCCTGCCGTGATCGACAGCAGAACCGTCTGCCCCGGTCGAAGTTCACGGTCGGGATCGCGAACCTCACACCACTCGTCATCGAGATGGTCCCAAACCAGCGCCGAGAACTTCTCTTTGAGCTTCTCTTTACGTTGCTTCGCGAACGCCTTGAAGCTGCCGATCGGGACGTTGCACAACTCCTGTCGAGCAGGGCTTGCTTTGCCGTTCTCCATCGTGAGGTCACGCCAGAAAACTTGCACGTCAATGTCGGGGTCATCACTTCGGACGAAACGCTGCACGTCGATGTCATTGCCAGAGATATCAGGCGTCGTGTCGAAAAGGTCGAGCAAATCTCGCCGCCGCAAGACATGCACATGCTCGAAGGGCAGTGTGATTTGCTCGGCCTGCTTGAACTCATTGAGTGACTGCGGCGAGACATCACGACCTTCGAGTTTCTTCGCAAGCATTCGCGCCGTTGTAAGATCATTCGGCGAATAGGGCGGCGCTTGCTTGTCCGTCAGATCGATCCAGTAAACCGCGCCGGGGCCATCGTCTCCCGTTCGATTACAGCGGCCGATCCGTTGCACGAGGCTCGACCACGGAGCCAGTTCGGTGATCAGAGTCCGCGCGGAGAGATCAACGCCCGCCTCGACGACCTGTGTCGCCACAAGGATGCGATCAACCGACTTCGAAGCATCCTGGAGTTCGGCGTTGAGGCGTTCTCGTTCTTCGGGTCGGAATCGCGAATGGAGCAACAGCGGTCGAACTCGCTCTTTCTTCGCTTTCTTATTAAGGTCACAGATGGCTTTGTAGGTGGCCTTCGCTCGATCGACCGTATTCACGATCAACAGCGTCTGAGTCCCATCGACATGAGCCGCGAGTGCGGCCGCAGCAACATCCTTCATCTCTTTCGATGACTCAGCATTAAGCTGCTTGAGCGTCTTGCTTGCCGTCATGCGCTTGAAGAGAGGTCGATCGGGATCGAGGTCATCACCCGCCGAATATTTTCCAAGCGACAGACTCGTCAGCGAAGCCGCGTTTGGGAAATCGACCGTCTTCAACCAATTCGGTTCAAGCGTCGCCGACATCCATAACGAAGAACTATTGCCAATCGTCGTCAACGTCTGTCGCAGTCCCGCTAACTGCGCCGACGTGCTGACGCCATTCGCCATCAACTGCGGTTCGTCGAACACCCACAGGCAGTCGTTGTTGAGCAATCCAAAGTCGATCGGCCAATGAAATCGACTCGCAGCATAACCGCGATTGAGCGCCCGCGAAAGCAGCATGTCTTGAGTGCCAATCAGAATCGCATCCCATTCGGGATAGAGAGACCAATCATGGAGTTCGTCGCGGTCGCTGCCACCCATCAAGACGGAGACGGCAATAAGCTGCCTCGCGCCACCAGGTTGTGCGGACCGGCTATCGACGGACTGCTCGTTGCCCGGTTCAGCGGCCAGCATTCCGAGTTGTTTCAACCAATCGCGGGCGCAGTCTTGCGTCTGTTCGACGAGTGTCCGCATGGGCAGGCAATATACAAGCCGCCGAGGTGTCGCGTTGCGGACTTCGGGTTTGTTGTGAAACCGTCGCCGATACAGCCAACCGAGAATCGCCGTCGCTGACTTACCCGCTCCAGTGGGCACGTTGAGCAAATCGGGCAATTCGCCGTCGTCAGCGAAGGCGGTTTGGTATGGATAAGGTTCGCGTCCGAGTGGTTCGGAGGGCGACTTTGTTGCTTTACGAAAGAATTCGGCAAACGTCATTCATCGTTCTCCAAATGCAAGAAGCCTCATCACGCGGTGCATCTCTATTCATTTTTCGCCTCCTTTTCGGTTCTCTACGGCGTTGATGAGATCGGGGTGCTGACGAAGCTTCGAACGAAGCCTGACCCATCTGCTTTTTACTGTACTGCGGGCTTTCGACAGAACTCGCCCGGCTTCCGACGGCCGCAAGCCTTCGATTCCGCACAGTTCAGCGATTTGCCGGTCAAGCGGCGAAAGTTCGTCGAGGATTTTTCTGCACGTGATTTGTAATTGCGTTGGAAGCAAAGAGACTTGAAGGTTGTCGTTGAACGATTGCCTCCTGCTCGAATGTGCCGTCGACTGGGAGCGGAAACCACAATCGTTGTCAGAAGTCGACGTAGTTCCGGAAACCTCGCATCGGGATTTCTTCCGGCTACGCATCACCTCTTTCTTCACAAACCTGGCAGTTCTCAATAACCACCGAAGAGGTTCACCAATCTCTTTTTTCTCCTTC
>JANXOO010001243.1 GCA_025353525.1 Schlesneria sp.
CGAAAGGGCTGTTTTAGCTGGCCAGTCGAGCTTCCACCGACGCGGCGTCGGTGGAGAGCGTCAAACGCGTTTATGAAGCCCATCTTTAACATTCGGAAGCGCGAACACTCGCAAACCGATTGTGTCCGCGAAATACCGACAAATCTGAAATCCGACCCCGCGTTACTCTTTCGCCCGTTCAATTCGTGCAGTCGCTCGCTGTTGTTCGACAGTTTCGTTCCAGAATTGTTGTGACAGCCGTTCGGCAATCACGGGGCGGACGTCTTCAAGGCTGAATTCGCCAGGATGTAGCTCGGTCACGTGGATCAGATGAACGCCCAGAGGCGAGACCACTGGTTCGCTGATCTCGTCGACTTTCATCGCGAATGCTGCTTGCGAGACCGCTGGCGGCAGTTTGCCCCGAAAACCGAACAGGCCGACATCACCACCCTGATCGCGCGTGGGAGCTTCTGAGTATTTTTTGGCGGCGTCGGCGAAAGTCAGCTTCCTGGCCACGATCTCTTTTCGCACGTCTGCCAGTTTTTCTTTTTTACCGGCAAGGTCCGTCTCGTTCGCCGGTTGCGGCAACTTCAGAAATATCTGGCTGGCTCTCAATCGGGTTCCATCGAGTTCCCGTTTGTGCTCGTCGAAATACGTTTGAAACTGTTTTTGCGTAGCAGTCTGTCGGACGTAGACCTGCCAGGCGAGTGTCAGCCCGAGTTCCGATTTTAACCTTTGCGGTGTATAGCCGATTTTATCGAGCAGTTTCGCCGGATCGTCGCCGCGTTTGCGAATGAGTTCTTCCGCCTTCGCAATCTGAAATTGAAGTTCGTCGGCGGATGGTTCAATTTTCCGGGATGCGAGGAACGATCGAACGAGTTGTCGCTCGATCAACCGCTCGATCAGCTTCGGTTCAGCCCCGATACGCTCGTCGGGGGCGATCCCCTGTTGTGATGCCGCAAACTCGACATCCTTGGCGTTGATCGCCACTCCGTTGACTTTCACGACGACCTTGGCCGAATCGCCTGCATCCAGAAACAAACTGACGTGAATCAGAAATGCGAGTTCAATAATGTGCATTCAGGACCCTCCTCCGATGAGTGACTTGAAAGAACCCAGAGGGATCGATTCGCGGCTGGCGAATGGTTCGCCAAACTTTTTTGAAATCGACCAACCCCAGTACCGCGCCCGGTCGCGGATGTCGTCCAGCGGTGTTGGAAACTCCTGCGAACGACCGGCAAAAAACTGACTCTCGTAACAGCGGACTGACGCAAGCTTGGCATCAATGGCATCGCTGATGTCGAAAACGAATGCCGGCTGCGGATGGACTCGCAGGTGAATGCTGAAATAGTAAAAGATGTGTGGCGGATGCCAGGGCTCACCCTCCATATCCGATCGTGTCAGCTTGGCCCAGAACCGCGCCGCTTCGATCAGGCTCGTCGCTGCAACGTGGTCGGGGTGGCTGTCGACATGGTAGGGGGCGAGCAGAATTCGAGGTTGCGTCAACCGGATGACCGTCGCCAGCGCCCGGCGTGCCTCGATCGTGTGTTCGAGAGTCCGATTGGGAAGTCCCAGGTTGTGGCGCCAATCGAGCTGCATGATCTCTGAAGCGGCTGCCGTTTCTTTCGCTCGAATCTCGACTGTTCCATACGGGGTTGGTTCGCCATTCGTCAGATCGAGGACGCCGACTCGCATTCCCTGGCGATGACAGGTGACCAGCGTTCCTCCGACGCTGATCTCGGCGTCATCGGGGTGGGGTGCGATCGCGAGAAGATCGAGTGGCTGTTCCAGAGGGGGCATAGATTTTCGTCTCGACACATTGGCACGAATCTGAGATAAGCTGCGGCTCTCATCTCCCGAACTGAATCCGAATCACAAATCGTTTTGAATTTACTCCGCCAATTCGTGGAGCCTGGACATGCTGCGCCGTGATCGTTTGTTTTTTTGGTTCCTGATTATGACGGCTGGCCTCTCATCAGGCTGCGCGTCGATCGGTATTAAAAACGGAGTCCCCTATTTCTCGAAAAGCGAGCAATACGAGCCGGATGTTCCGGAAGAAGACAAGTGGTCGTCGGTCAGAAAAACAGGACGGGGAAATCGCCCGCTGGAAGACGAACATGATCCGTTCAAATCGATGTTGATGTCGAAAGAAGCACAGGACATCGAGCGGAACCTCGGGTACAAATAATCGATTTCTTTGAATGATACCACGCGCGGTCTGGT
>JANXOO010001264.1 GCA_025353525.1 Schlesneria sp.
TTGAATTTTCGAGTCGGGCACGCAAAGAACTTTGACATATCGCGATTTCAGCCACGGGAATCCAACTTGAATCCAAACGACATTGACCAGTTTCACGAAATGTTTTTTCGACTCGGGATCGCGACGCTGCTCGGCGGCATCCTTGGAATCGACCGCGATTTGCACCGCAAACCCGCGGGCGTTCGCGTTCTGGCGCTCGTCTGCATGGGCGCCGCCGCGATCTCGATGGTCAGCATTGTGGTCGTTTCCGGAACTGACAAGCACCCTGCGGACGGAGTGTTGCGGACCATTCAGGGCGTCCTGTCCGGAATCGGATTCCTGGGTGCCGGAGTGATCATGCGGGCTCAGGGCAAAGACGAAGTCCACGGCCTGACGACAGCGGCGTCGATCTGGATCGCAGCGATCCTGGGAATGATTTGCGGACTCGGACAATGGTTGCTTGCCTTGTGCGCTTTCGGACTGGCATGGGGCATTCTTGTAGGCGGGCGGCGGATTGAAATCTTTGTACTGAAGATCGCACCGCAACCGTTCTCGACAACACCAGAAACGGCAACCGGTGAGGACAAAAGACACTGATGAATTCGATCACGAATCAACATTCTGCGACGATGACCCGAGCCGACCGGCAGGCCGCCGGAAAGGCGTTGCGAGAATCCGTCCCGAGATCGTCGCACGCTGCATGGACTTCGCCCGCCGACCGTGCGGACATCGTGGTCCTGCTGGAAGAATCAAATCAGGATCGACTTCCTGAATTGACTCCGTTGCGCTACGCTCGAATGTTGCAGTCGCCACTGGCCTGTTTCCGGGGTGCTGCCATCGTGATGGCGACCGATGTGGCCAGGTTGCCGACAACGAATATCCGTTTGCAATCCTGCGGCGACTGTCATTTGCAAAATTTCGGATGGTTTGCGACTCCCGAACGAAACCTGATTTTTGACATCACCGATTTCGACGAAAGCCGATCGGCACCGTGGGAGTGGGATGTCAAACGACTGGCTGCCAGCGTCGTGCTGGCCGCGCAGCGTCTGACCACATCCCGATCGCAACTGACAGTTCTCGGACAGACGATCGCTCGCGAGTACCGTGAGCACCTGACCGAATACGAACCGCTGGGCCCGTTAGAAATGTGGTACGTTCGCCTCGATTCGCAAATGTTTCTGGATCGAGCGAGCGACGCTGCGGCAAAAAAGAGGTCGCAACGATTCATCGACGACGCCCGCCAGCGAACGATCGACCGGTTGCTGCCAAAAATGACCGAACGTGTCAACGGACATTTGCGATTCAAGGACCGTCCCCCGTTGATTTTTCACCCGACGGGGTCCGACAGCTACTTGTCGGATATTCATAGTCTGCTTCAGAAGTACCGCGAGACGCTGTCGGATGATCGCCGAATCCTGCTGGATCGCTACCGCCTTGCAGATGTCGCGTACAAGGTTGTCGGAGTTGGCAGTGTCGGGCTGCGATGCAGCATCGCCCTGATGCTCGACGCCGACGAATTTCCGCTGGTGCTTCAGATCAAAGAAGCGCGTGCGAGCGTTCTGGAAGAATTCGTGGGCCACAGCGAACGATCGCATCACGGGCACCGGGTCGTCCACGGACAGCGCGTGATGCAGGCGGCCAGCGATCTCTTCCTCGGCTGGGCCAACGACTCGCAAGGACGCAGTTACTATTTCAGACAGCTCCGCGACATGAAGATGTCGGTCGATGTAGAATTGATGTCGCTTGCCGAACTGGAAGAGTACGGCAAGCTGTGCGCGTGGGCATTGGCCCGAGCTCACGCCAAATCAGGCGACGCCTCGCTGATCGTCGGATACCTCGGCAACGGTTCACAATTCGACGAAGCCCTCGGCGAATTCGGATTCGCCTACGCTAACCAGGCAAAACTCGATTTTGAAACTCTTCGTCAAGCGGCCAAATCGGGTCGCATCACCGTCGCAAAAGTCCTCGCATAGACGGGGCGATCCCTGTGACTGATGTGATTCCTTTTGGCTGACGCGGTTCCTTCGGCTCATGCCAGTCGATTTCTCCACGGCGTATCGTCGAAAGAGGAAGCTGACCACAGGCAAAGAGACAAGAAGCTCTTCACCAAAATCTGCGGGTGAAAGCAAGAGACCAATGGGGTGCGGGATGGGATTTCTGAGGGAAGACAAGGCAAAAGAATGAATGTTGCTTGCGATGGTCACATCGCACAGTCCGACGCTGAAGGCGTCACAGAGAGTAGCCGGGGGGCAGAGCGAAGCGTCGACCCCCGATCACCATTCCACCTTATCTCTTCGCACCTCGAAGAGGTGCCAGAACCAAACGGTCGGATGACGTACGACGAGACGAGATCGCGACCCACATGGCGGCT
>JANXOO010001389.1 GCA_025353525.1 Schlesneria sp.
GCGACTTCGCGTCCGATCCGTCCGAATCCGACCACCCCGACCGTCATGTCCCGCAAAGCGCGCATGCGGTCCATTGGAGTGGCAAGCCCCCAATGGCCGTCGCGGACGCGGACACAATTTGTAACAACCTGCCGGGTCGTCGCGAGGATGAACGACAACGTATGGTCGGCCACTTCGTCGATGCAGTAATCCGGCACATTGCAGACGGGGATACCGCGTCGCCTCGCAGCATCCAGGTCGACATTATCGACACCGATTCCATAACGAACGATGACCTTAGCCCGAGTCATACTGGCAATCACGTCGGCCGTCACAGGTGCAAATTGCGTGATCACAGCGTCGGCATCGGCAACCAGTGCGATCAATTCCGAGGCTTGCCGCTTTTCTTTCAACGCGACGATTTCATAGCCGGAAGGTTTCAAAATTCCTTCTTCAATGTCGAGGTTCGGAAACGAATAATCAGTGATTGCAACCTTCATGGCAGACCACATTCCTTATTGGTTATGAATCGGAAACGCCAGAACTACAAAGGCGTTTTCTCCAATCGAAAACAGAAATGGCGGGTGGTGCATCGGTCGCAGCGGGGGGCGACGCCGATGTCGAAGCACTCGCTGGCGGATTTGGAAGACTAACAGTGATGATCGACGTCGTCGCCTTGCTCGATGAATTGTACGCTTCGATTTTGAACGAGTTGGTCGAACCGGCCACCAGTTTACTGATGACGACACTCGTTGTTGCTGCGCCGGTGAGCGTCATTAACAGAACATTTCGGGTCCCGATGACCTGATAGACGCGATATCCCGTAGCGCCCAGGACTGTCGTCCACGTCAATTTGGCCGTCGTACCGGATGTTGCCTTGGCGGTCACATTTCGTGGCGCCTGCATTTTGTTGGGGGCGATCGGATTGTCATTTTTGTCGACCACTTGCTGGACCAGATAGCCGTTAAGATTCGCCGTGAGATCTGTCAGATCACCAATTTCACCGTTCAGCTGATCGTCGTACCAGGTCGTCGTTTTGTATCCGACGTTCGGGTCGGTGGCCGCTTCAGCAATCTCGTGAGACGTGACGACGGTCAGCTCCTGGAAGTTGCTGGCAAACCCCTGCGAAACTGCAGTGGGATTCGGTCCGCCGGGGTAAGGCAGCACCGCATATCTGATATCAATCGGCTTGTTGGCGGCGGTTTTTCCGCCGAACGCACCGTGATAACCCAGGAAATCGTTGATACTTGAACTGCTGCCATCAAACACGGCGACACCTGGCTCGACGTAGACAACGTACAACCGGTTGGCATCGGGTGCCTGCACGTGATTGGCTTTGATCAACGACTGAATATCATTCTGAATTGCAGCGTCTGTGACCCCCGTCACCTTGTTAAGCGCGATATTATCGACGACCCCGGCGCTCGACGTTCCACGACCGACGCCATACCCCGCGTTCGTCAGCATGTCCATATAGGCCCCGGACACAATTGTCGTCAAAAACTGGTTAATTTGCGTGGTCTGCGCACGCAGCGTCGCATTCGTCTGCCAGTCGGCACCCAGAAACACGGCCTGTGTTTCAACGTTCGCAAGCACCGGGCCACCCTGAAATGTCACGGTGAGGAGCTTGCGAGATTCGAGCAATTCGATTTGTGCCGAACGCACGTCGCGACGATTCTTGTAATGTTTGCGTGGTTTTCTCGCTTTGGAAAACGTATCAAAAAACGATTGCAGGCATCGGGAGAATATGGTCGCCATTTTTAAAAAACTCGTTTGTTCAAGGATTGCAAGCGACACGTTTTTGAATACGACATCAAGCAATGGACAACGGCATCCGATGATCACGCGTCGAGTGACATCAGCTTTGAGGGATGAAGACAAAATGTTGACTGAGGTTAGCGACAGCAGTTGACCAACGCAATCAGACTTACCTTTCTGATTCGACAGACTTCCAGCCACGACACGCTGGCGTCAGAAGCAGTCGTGGCAGCATCTGAATTTGTCGAAGAAAACTGTGGCCGCATTGACACGCGGTCATTACAGCGACATTTCACTGCGATTCATGAGTGCGAATCATGGAATTTCCAAAACCCCGTTCCCGATTTATCCCGGACGGAATTATCGATTTTCCATCTGCCATTCGCACGGTCGAGGTGTCATTGCTAGAATACCTGCCGGTCATTTTTTCACCCTACAGGAATCAGGCTTCCGGCTATGTCCGATCGACGCAATCTGTTTAATAAAGTTTGGGATTTGCACTCTGTTCGTTCGTTGGCGGGTGGGCAAACCCAGTTGTTTATCGGCCTGCACCTGATTCATGAAGTCACCAGT
>JANXOO010001352.1 GCA_025353525.1 Schlesneria sp.
CAATTCCATTGCCCGCAGCTGTCTGCGACGATGGTGTTAAAGCCGAAACCCGTAACGGGATGCTGACAGTCACCCTCCGCAAATCAGTTCCGACAACAGGCCGGTCAATCCCCGTGTCGCAGGGGGGCGGATCGTGATCGAATCATTTTTGCGTCTGATTCGCCGCATCGGCAAGTTGGGGCCGGGAACATCATCGTATGGCGATCATCTTCCGTTGTGAGAAATGTGACGCACGATATCGAGTGGAACTCGACAAGGCGGGATGTCG
Organism: Schlesneria sp.; assembly: GCA_025353525.1. GTDB lineage: Bacteria > Planctomycetota > Planctomycetia > Planctomycetales > Planctomycetaceae > Schlesneria. The sequence goes on from JANXOO010001352.1 coordinate 269, forward strand.
CGCGACGTGTCGTCGATGCGGGCACGACATCGTCGTTCCGGAACCGATGCCACGCGATCAGGTCCTGGATCTTCCGGCGCTACAGGATCGGAGACATCCTTCGACACCTCTCCCTCCTGTCGATGTGGCCCATTTGCACGCGATCTCGGAACATATCGAGCAACATCTGGGGCCGATCGATTACATTTTTCATGAACTGGTCTCGGAATACGTCCACATCGACATCCACCGAATCCCGCCGCAGAAAAATCGGCCGTATTACACTCTTGTGACGAGTGGCATGTCGGAACGCCCAATGACGGTTCCGAACGGAGCTGAATCGTTGCGGTTTACGGAATTGATGCTGTGCCTGCCACCGTCATGGCCTTTGACGATGGAGGATTTCAAGGACGAACGAAATTATTGGCCAATCCGGCTTCTGAAAGTGATGGCGCGATTGCCACACGAGTTTCGGACGTGGCTGGGTTTGAGCCATTCCGTGCCGAACGGAGATCCGCCTGGACCCTACGCTCCCAATACCCGGTTTTGTTGCGCAGTCGTCGTCCCGCCACTCACGACAACAGACTCGTTCCGTACCTTGAACCTTGACGGTGACCAGACAATTCACTTTTACGCCGTATTGCCACTCTATCTCGAAGAACTCGAATGCAAATTAAAAGAGGGCATGAACGTTCTGATCGACCGCTTCGACAGTCATCGGGTGACCGAACTGATCAATCCGCGTCGCAAAAACTCGTGCCGAAAGAAGTGGTTTGGGCTCTGACAAAAACATCGCGACTTACTCGCACTCGATTCGGTGAAAACTTATAGTGAGCGAGCGTTGATTGGTTGTCCCAATGATTATGATTGCAGACGAATCCTCATGCCCGATGAAACTGCCATTTCGAGTATCCACGGGCTGATCGGCGAAGCAGGATTCGCACGACTTGTCGGTGCGTTTTATCGGCAGGTCCCTGCCGACGACATCCTAGGCCGGCTTTACCCTCCGGACGATCTGGTCGAGGCTGAACAACGTTTGCGAGATTTTCTGATCTTTCGGTTCGGGGGCTCTGATCGCTATCTGCACAGGCGTGGCCACCCGCAACTGCGAGGCAGGCATGTTCCGTTCGCGATCGATGCTCGCGTACGCGATCGGTGGGTTTTGTTGATGGACCACGCCTTGCAAGAGGCCGAATTACCGGGCGCAGCGATCGCAATTATGCAGCCGTTTCTGCACGAGATCGCGACGTTTTTGATCAATCGCGGTCCTTCGCCCGGACTGGTGAACTGATACTCCAGCCTGGAGGCGATGTTGTGAAGGTTCGATTCGGGTTGAGTTGCGTGGAGTTGCTTCAGGGTGATATTGTCCTTCAGGCCGCCGATGCGATCGTCAATGCCGCCAATACCGATTTGGCCGGAGGAGGGGGTGTTGACGGAGCGATCCACCGAGCAGGTGGCCCGAGCATTATGGAAGAAACACGGGTTCGATATCCGCTGGGTTGCCCCACGGGCGATGCCGTCGTTTCTAAAGCAGGGCTGTTACCGGCGAAATTTGTTTTTCACGCCGTTGGTCCGGTCTGGCGCGGCGGTCAGCATCGAGAACCGGAATTGCTTCGGTCGTGTATCCGCCGCTGCCTTGAACTTGCAATCAAAAATGCTTGCCGCAGCATCGCGTTCCCGGCGATCAGTACAGGAGTCTACCGGTTTCCTGTTGATCTTGCCGCTGAAAACGCGCTCGACGAAGTTCGCGCGTTCCTGGCCGATCCCAACGTGACGTTAATCGTTCGGTTTGTACTGTTCGACGCCGGAACCTATGGAGCTTTCGCTCGAGTTCTCGAATCGTTCGTCGATTGAACAGAATAACTGGAACCCGTGTTGTCAAAGTATTCAACCGTCCTCGGAAGTCTTCAAAAAACGACTTTTCAAATAGCAAAATGGCTTGCTGCTGATCGCGATTGATCCACCCGGCGATAGTAAGGCGAGCGGCAGAAAATCAATTACCAAATGAAAGTCCAGCGGGAGGGGGTCAAACCCCTTTTGTCGAAGACGAAAAAGGGGATCGACCCCGGCCAGTCGGGGACTCCGGGATAAACATTTCTGCCGCTCGCCTAAGCAACAGAAAACGCCACGGCTGAGAAACGATTCAAGGAACCCCGGTCCTGACTGAACCGGGCTCGCCAGTTTTTGCCCGCCACCCGTCACCAACCGCCCGCCACGATTCCCTCTCTGCTCTCGTTCGTTGCCGAATTTGCTATTCTTTCGTTGCGTCGTATCGTTTCCGGGATTGATTAAGAAAGGTGCGTGATTGATGACATTGAGGAAAGTGATTGGAATCAGTCCGATGATCGATATGGCGTTCAAGAAGTCGTTCGCAACGCCTGGAAATGAGGTGGCACTGATCAGCCTGCTGAATGCGTTCCTGAAGCTGGCGATGCCGATTGTCGACGTGACCGTTGTGAATCCGTACAACCTGCAGGACTTCGAGACCGACAAGCTGTCGATCCTGGACATCAAGGCGACGGACGCCAGAAAAGCGGTTTATCACATTGAAATGCAGTTGACGACGCACCGGGGTATGGTCCAGCGGATCGTCTTTTACGGATG
>JANXOO010001384.1 GCA_025353525.1 Schlesneria sp.
AATCCGGTGGTCCATCCGACGGCCTCTCGTCCGCGCTCGCCGCGTCGTATCACCGGCTCGCATTTCAGACGCTCGCCGACCAGGTGCGCCGCAGCGTGAAAACGGTTCGAGGTAACCAGTGGATGTTCCGCACGGGCCATCCGGCTGACGTTCCGCTGCGGATTCGTCCCGAACTACTGAAGATCGATCCACGATTGAACGGTTACCCGGTTCTGCGTGAACGGACACCGGTCCGCATGGATTTTTCTCATAGCGGCTGGAGCGACATCTTCTTTCTAAGCATGGACTATCCGGAAGGGGCGAAAGTCATCAACGCCTCGATTGACCTGGCCGTTCGCGGGCGTCATCAAAAGCCCGAGCCACCGATCGAATGCAGCTTGCGTGTCATCGACGAACCGGTTCTGCGATTGATCAGTATCGACCTCGATGCAAAAGTCGAGATCCGCGACATCAACGAAGTTTTCGATTTCGCCCGCGATTACCTGGGACTGATCAAAGCTGCGGTGATCGCGGCGGGGTTAATTCCGCCCGGTATGGAAGGTTGCGGCGGCAGTATTGCGGATGTGTTTTCACGCATGATCGGACCCGGGCTCGGCCTGGAACTGACCAGCCGCGTCAATGACATCCCCAAGGGCTCGCGATTGGCGGTCTCGACCAACCTGCTGGGGTGCCTGATCTCGATGTGCATGCGCGCGACCAATCAGGTTTCTGCCATGACAGGTCCGCTCGAAGAACCAGACCGCCGCATCGTTGCAGCACGCGCGATTCTGGGTGAATGGATCGGCGGATCGGGAGGTGGCTGGCAGGATTCCGGTGGAGTCTGGCCGGGGATCAAGCTGATACAGGGGTCCGCGGCAGGTGCTGACGATCCGGAATTCGGTACCAGCCGCGGCCGATTGATGCCGCAGCATCACGTTTTTTCACCTCAAGAAGTCTCGGCAGAAACGATTGGCAAACTGCAAAAGAGCCTGGTCCTCGTCCACGGCGGAATGGCGCAGAACGTCGGACCGATTCTCGAAATGGTGACTGAGAAATATCTGCTTCGGTGCGAACGGGAATGGGTCGCTCGCCAGGACGCCATCGGGTTACTCGATCAGATCACCGCATCACTGGGGATTGGTGACATTGCAGGAATTGGAAAGGCGACACACCGCAATTTCCACGAGCCATTGCAGGCAATCATCCCCTGGTGCAGTAACGCATATACCGAGCAGTTGATTCAGGAATGCGAGACCCGCTATGGCGAACGATTTCACGGGTTCTGGATGCTGGGGGGCATGGCAGGGGGCGGCATGGGGTTTATCTTCGACCCCGCGATCCGCGAAGAGGCGCAAGACTGGCTGCAGGCGACGATGGTCCGCGTTAAACGCAGTATGGAAGCCAGCGTTCCTTTTGCAATGGAACCGGTCGTCTACGACTTCGCAATCAATGATCAGGGAACATTTGCGGAGTTGCGAAATGACGGTGAATTACCCAAAGGTTACCATGCCTTGATGGTTCCCGACTGGCTGAAACGGGGATTAACGCAACTGTCACCGATGGTGCGTAGCGAACTCGAACGTGTTGGAAATGCATGTCGACGTACCGACGACGGCAACGATCTGGCATCGCGACTGATCCAGCGGATTCTCCCTTCAACCTCGGTCGAAGTTCAGCAATCGGCGCGACTCGACGACTTGTTGAGGGACAACGGATTCGATCCCGTCGCGCACGAACAGGTCCGCGAAGACCTCAAGTCGGGCCGACTCGGCATGGCTCACAATCGACTTCCTGCGACCGTCACGCTCGAAGACGTTTCTTTCGACGACGTGATCGAAGCGCGACGCGACATCCCGGCGGCGGTGACGGAACTTGGCCGCGCAGCGATTTCCAACGGTGAAGTCGGCGTCGTGTCGCTCGCGGCAGGCGTCGGCAGCCGATGGACTCAGGGTGCCGGTGTGGTTAAGGCTCTGAATCCGTTCTGCAAAATGGGAGGTCAATGGCGGTCATTTCTGGATCTTCACTTTGCAAAGACGCGTCAAATTGCCCTGAAGTACGGGGTCTCGCCGTTGCATGTCGTGACATCAGGTTATCTGACCGACCGGCCGATTCGTGAAGCCATCGAACGAATGAACGAAGGGGACGTCTACCGTGTATCGCGCGGGGCAACCGTTGGCCTGCGGATGGTGCCGACGGTTCGAGACCTGCAATTCATGTGGGAAGAGGTCGCACAACAGGTTCTGGACCAGCAGAAAGAAAAGGTTCGTCATAGCCTGAGAGCCGCGTTGATGAATTGGGCTCAGTCGGCGGGGGAAGCATCGGACTACACTGACAACCTGCCTTCGCAGTGCATACATCCGGTCGGGCATTGGTACGAAGTTCCGAATCTGTTGCGCAACGGAACATTACTGCAAATGCTGAACGATCGCCCGCAGTTGAAATACTTGATGCTGCACAACATCGACACGTTAGGCGCCAATGTCGATGCGGGATATCTCGGGTTACATATTCAGTCGAAAGCCGATCTGTCGTTTGAAGTCATCAGTCGGCGGCTGGATGATCGCGGGGGCGGACTGGCGAAAGTCGACGGTCGCGTTCGACTGGTCGAAGGGCTGGCGATGCCACGGGAAGAAGATGAATTCCAGTTGTCGTGGTACAACTCGTTGACGACCTGGATCGACATCGACCGGTTACTCGCCATATTCAACCTCAACCGAACGACGCTGGCCGATCGCACGCTGATCGATGCGTCGATCCGGGACCTGGGTCGCCACCTGCCGACGTACATCACATTGAAAGAGGTCAAAAAACGCTGGGGTCATGGGCAGGAAGATGTCTACCCGGTTTCCCAATTCGAAAAACTGTGGGGTGACATGACTGCGCTCCCGAATGTGAAATGCGCATTCCTTGTCGTGCCAACCCTTCGCGGCCAACAACTGAAAGACCCCGCACAACTCGACGGCTGGCTGCGCGACGGATCGGCGGCGCATGTCGAATCGTTATGCCGGTGGTAACCGGGATTCACAACCGGCTTTCTTTAGAAGGTTGTGAGTGATCCGCTGCACGCGCTCGTCCGGGCCGTGAGGTCGACTCCAGTGCGACCACGGAAGCATGTGGCCAGGTGGACTGGACAAATCCTGACACCAGAAGATCGTCGACGCGTTGAAGACGAAATTGTTCTTCGGACCGGGATAGATGGTCGCCAACCAGTGTTGAGGTTGTGTCCCACCGACCAGTGCAGTCCCCTCTCCAACGACTTCGAGGCCGGGGATATCGGATGGAGGGTCTCCGTGATACTCCCAACCGACAAGGCCGGGAATCCGATCCCCGTGCTTCATCCCGGTCCCTTCAAAGATCCAGTGGTCTGGCTTCGTGCAGATCCAGTCACCGCCACCGTTGACCGGTTCGACGTTGCGAGCACCGATCAGGTAACCTTCATCGGGACCGCGATGAGGGAACGGGCCGTGAAGTTTTTCCCGCAATTCGGCATACGTATGTTTTCCTCCGTAGGGGCCACCTCGAAAGAGGATCCGGTTCGTGCGACCATCGACGCTGTCGCGAAAGGGGCTGACCCAACAAACCGAATTCCCCGAGAAAAACAGCAGATTAACTCCCGCATCGCGCATCGCAATGACGCTGTCGTACTGACGGATATCCCAATACTCATCGTGGCCGACACTCAGGAATGCTTTGCAATTGCGCCCGCGATCGGGGGTCAACATATCGCAATTCGAACAATATGAGACATCGTAACCATGCTGTTCGAGCCAGTACGACATCGGGAACTCGAAGCAAAGCCACTCTCCGGAACCGATCGACTGGGGATTCTCGTAGATCTGGGGATATTTGGCGTAGGGCCGATCGAAACTGACATCGGCCCAAGGGCCCTGGTTTCCTTTTGGATGAGTATAAACCGAATCGTTGTTCGGCCATTGGTTGTACGCCTGCCAGGTATTGTCAGAACACTGAACGAGGATGTCGGCGGGTCGATCGTCCTTGACGATGAACACGACATAGCTTTGCCAGTACCCCAAAGCCGGATCGTCTTCGAGAAGACTCAACCGACCGAGGTAGACTCCACTCACCCAGTCTGCCGGGATCGTCAGCGTTACAGTCGACTGCCACTGGCACTCGTGCAGATTCTTTCCGCCCGGCGACGGCGTGATTTGCCTGGTTCCGACGAAAGGCCCCAGCGTTTTCATTAACCGAGCACCGCGTCCATCGTAGTATCCGGTGCGAAAAATCTCGATTTTGAATGAACGGGGAGGATCGGTCGAAACCATGATCCCGATCGATTCGCCCGCCGCGACACTTTGTCGAGAACAATATCCTTCGATCCAGGGCGTCCGAAAGCCGAGGTTTTTGTCGAGGCGAACTCGCGTCAATTGCCAGTCGAGCGATCCAGCTTGAGCGTTCTCATCGGGGATCAATCGGGCCTTGCCTGGAACGGGATCAGCGCCTGCTGGCGAGTCCTTCGCGGACAGTGTTGCCAAAGCGGCGGCAGAACCTGCAACCGCACCTTTGATCCAGTCTCGTCGATCCATAGCGATCCCCTCGGCAGCGGAAAGTTTACCATCTGAAAATCGGCGACCACGGCGCGCCGGGGATCTTCCTGGCGCCAGTCCCCGTTTTTCTGCGCACAGCAACGTGATCTGCCGTATCTATTGGACTCCAAATGGATCGGGCGCGTCGGTGACGCACAATCCGGTTCAAGCGGGTGGAGGAGGAACACTGCCGGGAGTGATCCGAGCGAGGACCCGGTGGCTTCCCAGTAGTTGACCTTCGCAAAGGACTTCCAGTGCATACGATCGTTCTTCGAGTGCGACGAGGGGCAGTCGCGGAAGGGGCAGCGAGACCTCGATTGTTTTCAATGGATCATCGCATTCGATTTGCACTTCGGCCTGAAACAGCGATCGGTTGTCGTGCAGATCGACGTACCTGACTTCAAACATCTTGCGGTCTTTCAGCTCAGTCACGCTGAAATAGACGTACGGCGAACCCGCCTGCATCAGGTTCTGGATCGGTTGAGACTTGGGAGGTTGGTGACTTCCATCGCCATTCCCGTTCCCGTTCCCGGAACCATGCCCGTCAAGGTGACCTCCTCCTCCACCCGCTCCGCCTTGTCCCGGTCCCGCCTGAGCAGAAGGCTGGTTCGGGGATGGATGGGGTGAGAAAAAGATGGTCGAGAAGATGCCGCAGATAATATGCTTGCCGGTGACCTGATCACGGTACACGTGATCCGCCAGCAACAGCGATTGGAGAATCGGAACAGACACAAAATCACTCCGGAAACAGAATTCGACAGACCGGGCCAACGGACACCAACAGTCTGGCGATTGCATGTCATGATCACGAGCTACAGGTTACCGTTCCCAACCCGGAAGAAGTAGTCAGCGTAAAACCCGGAATCAGAAGTCTTCGCTGGAGTTCAGGCTTTAGCCTGTCTTCCAGCGTAAGGGCATCGACCACCACGTGCCCTGTTTTCGATGCTATACCACGCACGGTCTGGTTTGAGTCCATTGAGAAATCCAGCGACACCTGGAAACTGCCGCAGTGATGGTGGTTCCGCTTCGAACGCGGAAGCGGACTCACAAACGAAGCCTCAAACTGGACCGCGAGCAGTATAATCACTCACCGGATTCAATCGGCGCGACATCGACTGCGACTGTCAGGATTTGTGGGCCGCCGCCTGTCAGGACCCCTTTGATTGGACACACGTCGCCATAGTCGCGGCCCCAACCGATTGTGATGTGTCGTTCTTGCGGAATGATATCGTTTGTCGGATCGAGGTCGATCCAGCCGATATCCGGACAATACACCGAAAGCCAGGCATGCGACGCATCGGCTCCGACCAGTTTCGGCTTGCCCGGCGGGGGGGCCGTCACCAGGTACCCGCTCACATACCGCGCTGCCAGGCCCAGACTGCGCAGTGCTGTGATTTGCAAGTGCGCAAAATCCTGACACACGCCCCGACGATGTTTCAGCACTTCCAGCGTTGGAGTACTGACACTCGTCGTCGCCGGGGCATATTCAAATTCGCGATAGATACGCGATGTCAAATCGACTGCTGCGTCGAGCAACGGTCGCCCCTCGGTGAAACTGGTTCTCGCATAATCGCGTGTCGCATCGAAGTGCTGGATATACGGGGATTCGAATCGAAATTGCGAGACCTGCCTCATTTCTGCGTTTTCAGCCGCGATCAGTCGGTCGCGCACTTTTTCCCATGCGGGAGTATCCGTCGGGATCGGAACGGGACGGCGCATGATGCGGACCCGGCTGCGCGCGGTGACTCGAAGTTCGTTGTGCGGTTCTTCCAGTGAGAAATACCAGATTTCGTTGCCGAATGAGTCGATGAAGTTTCGAAGCAGCATCGGCTGCGGAGAAACTTCCAGTTGAAAGTCCGAACGCGATTGCCAAGGCGTCAATCGCGGAGTCAGCTGGACCTCGTTCTGACAAATCGAGACGGGATCGGCGTAGGAATAGATCGTCGTGTGGTGGACAGTGTATTGCATTTCGTTTTTCAGAGAATTGAGACGCTTGCCGCATGGAAAGAGGAATTCTTCGACCGCCGACTTCCATAGCGATCGCCGCTACAACGTTCAGACCCTTGCGCGCCGACAGTTGTTACGCCCCGGCAAAAACCTCCATTCCTGCTGAACAAAGAAGGATCCCCGGACCGAATGCCGGGATCATTTTTCTTGCTCCGTTCATCAAGCCCGTTTAATGACCTGCAACTGCGCTTCGAGCTGGCGTGAATCGACGGTATGGGTCAGATACGTGTGCGAGATACTATCGGAAAGTCCGCGCAAATCGGAGGCGAGCAGCGAAAGAAACTTGTCCAGTTGTCGGCGATCACCCGATCCATTGACCGTACAGAACGACTCCACGTCCGCGAGTCGCAACGAGGCCTGGGCTGACAGTACAATTTTCTGCTCTGATGTGCGGACCATATCGGATTCGTCGCGTGCGAGGCTGCCTACGTGTTCTGATAGTGCCATCAATTGAAATCCGACCGCGCGCGGATTTGATTCGTCTGCCAGAACCAGATCGAGGACCGGAGCCAATTGCAGCGTTGTCAGATATCGGTAGCGATAAGTCATCGAACTGTCCGCGATTTCCAGCATTGCTTCGAGTCGCGGCAGAACTTCGGTCTGCGCGTCGACCAGCAACCCGCGAATGACACGCAACGTTTGCAGTGCTCGTTCAATGCGACGACCGATATCCAGAAACCGCCAGCCTGGACCGCGCGTCATACTGTCGTTGCACAGCCCGCTGAACGCCGAAAGCCACGTCAGCAATTGATCGAGCGGCACAAGGGTGCATGCCAGATCGGCGGTTGTTCGAGGGGCGGTCGCGTTGGACGACGGAGGAAATGTCAGTTGGTTAATAATCCGCCAGCCATCGACCGAAATTCGATCACGGACGATTGACGCCGTACGATGCGTCGACTCAATTGCTTCGAACAGACCGCCACGGCGATACGGATCATGGAGAAACGACCAGACCGATTCGACCAGCGACTGCCAGATGCTCTCCTCTGCCGTGTCGAGACCCGCTAAAGGAGATTCGCCCGGCTCGTCAATTGCCAGAACCATTTGATGCAGATCGGCCAATCGGGCCGGTTGAAGTTCGCTGGTCATTCGGGCCACAATACAGCGAACGTGTCGGACCAGGGCTTCCGTCCGCTCGATCATTCGACCGAGCCAGAACAGGTGATCAGCCGCGCGACTGGGCAAATCGTTCGAGCTGCGTCGCAATTCGAGAGCCGTCTTCTTCGGACGCAACAGCGTTATGGAATCAACCGGGCCTTCGGCAAGCACCCATACATCTTTGCTGCGTTGCCCTGCCGCCATCGACTCCGTCAGGGTCTCTGATCGGGTCGCCACGCGTGACAAGCCACCGGGCATTACCTGATAGTCGCCATCAGTTGCGACGGCAAACGCGCGCAAAGTGACATGCCACGACTGAAACCGGTCACCGTTCCAGACGGGTGAAGTCGATCCGATAACCGGTTCCTGAGCAACAAATTGCCCCGGTCGCGCTCGCATGTCAGCGATCAATTTTGCCCGATCATAGTAGGCCAGCGAAGATCCGACGTAGACGCGGACATTGTGGTGGCGATACGCCTGCCGCACGACAAGTCGATCAAGATTTGATTCGACGTACTTTAAATTCTCGGGCGTTCCGCACCACCATGTCGGAGCGCACGGCAGTTTCAATTCTTCACCCAGCAGAAACCGGCAGGCAGCGGGCAGAAACGCCTGTAACATCGGTGCTTCGAGAAAGCCGCTGCCGATTGCATTGGCAACGACGACTCGACCATCGCGGACAACCTGAGTCAGACCCGCAATGCCTTGTGGAGAATCCGGGCGCAGTTCCAAAGGGTCGCACCGTCCGTCCCCCATTCGACGGAAGATCACATCGACAGACAGCAGTCCACCCAGCGTTTTCAAATAGACGCCGTCACCACGAACGGTCAGGTCTCCTCCTTCGACCAGCGTATAGCCCAGATACCTGGCGAGGTAAACATCTTCGAAATAACGCGAACTTTTTGGGCCGGGCGAAAGCAAAACGACTCGCGGATTATCGCGGTGCTGGTGCGACAAATTGGCCAACGTATTTTGCAGTGCGATAAAGAATGAGGCGAGCCGGACGACGTTCAGGCTCTGAAATTGCTCGGGCAGCGTGCGCGAGACGACTATTCGGTTTTCGACGGCGTAACCTGCTCCTGATGGCCCTTGCGACCGGTCGCCGAGTGCAATCCAGCGACCACTGGAATCACGGGCCAATTGGGCCGCATACCAGTGCATGAAAATCCCGCCGGGCGGTTCAATCCCGACGCAAGGCAACAGGTAGCCGGGATGCTCGAAAAACGCGCTGGGGGGCAGGATGCCCGATCGCAGCAACTCCTGTCTGCCGTAGACGTCCGCGAGGATTGTATTGAGCAGCCGGGCCCGTTGCCGGATCGAATCGGCCAGCGGCAACCATTCAGAGATTGGCAACATCAAAGGGATCGGATCGAGTTCCCAGGGGCGTTCGAGATCCTTGGCGGCTCCGTAGACGTTATACGTCACGCCGTTTTCACGCAACAAATGGCGGGTCTGCTCGCTGCGACGAGTCAAACCTGCTTCGCCTTCGCTGTTCAGACTTTGCACCAACCGCGACCACGCGGGGCGGACGTCACCATCGGCCCCCTTCATTTCGTCGAAGTGTCCGGGCGATGGAAAATATTGCGACGCGATTCCGCCGGACGGGTGAGCGCTCACCGCACCGGTACTGTCAATCATCGTATCGGAAACTCCTCGGTAAGCACCTCGGGCCATCAGCCGCGTCTCATATCGAGCGTCAGGGGATAGTCGACATTCTTCTCGATCTCGGGGATTGTTAGCAGACCAGGAGTGTGACCGATCTGGAAGAATCTTGCTACGCGACGACTTTCGGCTTCGTAAGCATTGACGGGGAAAGTGCCATAGTGACGACCGCCAGGATGAGAGACGTGCCAGGAGCAGCCTCCCACAGATCGGCGATTCCAGGTATCAAGCAGATCGAATACCAGCGGAGAATGGACGCCGATCGTCGGGTGCAAGCACGACGGCGGTTGCCATGCGCGGAATCTGACGCCAGCGACGAATTCGCCTTTGGTCCCTGTCGGATGAAGCGGAACGCGACGCCCGTTGCAAGTGACGACGAATCGGGGATCGGTCATGCCGCGAACCATGACCTGCACACGTTCCACGGACGAATCGACATACCGGGCGGCCCCCGTCCCGCCGAACTCTTCACCGAGCACGTGCCAGGGTTCGATTGCCTGTCGCAGTTCAATCTGTACTCCGCACCTCGATATCTCGCCAATCAACGGAAAACGGAACTCGAGATGAGGGGCAAACCAGCTCTTCTCGAAGCGATAGCCCGCCGTCAACAGTTCGTCCAGGACTTCGCCGAAATCCTGCTGAACAAAATGCGGTAACATGAATCGGTCGTGCAATGACGTTCCCCAGCGGACCAGATTCTCGCGATACGGTTTGTTCCAGAACCTGGCGATCAATGCTCGAACGAGAAGCTGTTGAGTGAGACTCATTCGCTCGTGTGGCGGCATCTCGAATCCTCGCAATTCGACCAGACCCAGCCGACCGGTGGCGCTGTCGGGCGAGAACAACTTGTCGATGCAGAATTCGGCACGGTGCGTGTTTCCCGTCAGGTCAGTCAGCAGATGGCGAAAGATCCGGTCGACCAGCCACGGAGGGCAGGGGCCGTCTGCGGGCATTTGCGAGCAGGCAATTTCCAGTTCGTACACGCTCTCGTGCCGGGCCTCGTCCAGACGCGGTGCCTGGCTCGTCGGACCGATAAAGAGACCGGAAAAGAGATAGGAAAGTGATGGCCTGTTGTTCCAGTACGTGACCAGACTTTGCAACAGGTCAGGCCTTCGCAGAAAAGGGCTTTGAGCAGGAGACGGGCCGCCGATCACGATGTGGTTGCCGCCACCGGTCCCGGTGTGCCGGCCGTCGAGCATGAATTTCTCGGTGCTCAGTCGTGACAGGTGTGCCTCTTCGTAAAGTGTGGTGGTGTTCCGCACCAGTTCTTTCCAGCTACGCGCGGGCTGAAGATTGACTTCAATGACACCCGGATCGGGAGTCACCTTGAAGTGATCCACCCGGTAGTCGTACGGCGGCGGATAGCCTTCGATTCGTACCGGCATCGATAATTCGTCGGCGGTGGCTTCGATGGCCGAGACCAGTTCAAAGTATTGTTCGATTCGTTCGACCGGCGGCATGAACACGTGGATAACTCCACCTCGTGGCTCGACGCAGAGTGCAGTACGTACGATCGGTTCGCGCAACAACGCGGATTCGTCCGCGATTTCGGTCTCGTCATGATCGTCGTGAAAGCCGTTCGAACCGCCGTTCCTGCCAGCTCGGTAGCTCTCGTGATATCGGCCTGCCCCATTGCCTTGTGCGAATGATCCGGTCGTTGCTTCACCGAACCTCGCTTCATCGGATGTCGCGACCGCCACCGGTTCGAGGTCGTTCATTGATCGTTTCACGTAATCGAGAACGCGGCCTCGCGTTTGAAAAATCGGCGTCGCCGCGATTCCAGGCGTTTCAGAGGCGGCGCTGAATCCGTTCGGATGAGTCGCATTTGCGAAAGGACCGGGCCGAGCCGCATCGGCCGTAATGCCGTTCCGTGCAACAGGCAGTTCTCCCCGCTCGGCGAACGGGTCAAGCTCGATGACTTTCGGACGATCTTCGGGAGGTAACCAGGGGAGCGTATCGAGCGGCAAACGGTAGCCCATCGGCGAATCGCCAGGGACCAGAAACATCCGGCCTTGCCGCAAATACCAGGGACCGCTGATCCAACGGGTCAACTCCGATGGCGACTCGTTTGGCATGACGGGCAGAAGGTACCCGACCACGTTCGCGAGTCCTTGTTCGTAGACGCGAGCCAAACGGGCGCGGTCTTCTTCGTTTTCGAGTCTGGAATCAAACGGGTCGACGTTCGCAGGCAGCTTTCGCGCCTTCCAAAGATAATACCAGGTGTCTTCGTAACCTGGCACAATGTGTTCTGATCGAACCTGCAATTGCACGGCCAGCATCGCAATGAACTCGCGAGCGTCGTTATTGGTGAAACCGTAATCGCGATTGTCATCAGCGATCAGGTCCGGCCGGGTCCAGACGGGTTCGGTGTCTTTTCGCCAATAGCAACACAGCGCCCAGCGTGGCAGAGATTCGCCCGGATACCATTTCCCCTGACCGAAGTGCAGGAGCGGACCGTTCGCAAACCGCTTTGCCAACCGGCGAAACAGCGTCTCCCCGAGCGTACGCTTGGATGCCCCCAGGGCGGCTGTATTCCATTCCGGCTCGTCGCGATGATCGATCGAAACGAATGTCGGTTCGCCACCCATCGTCAAGGTGCGAGGTCCGATCGCCAATTCGCGGTCGACATCATCGCCTAACTGCTCAATGTCGATCCATTGCTCGTCGGTATACGGTTTTGTCACGCGCGGGTCTTCGTGGACTCGCGTAATCGTCATTTCAACGTCGAATTCCGACTCGCATTCGTCGACACCACCCGAGATCGGGGATGCAGATTGCGGATCGGGCGTCGCCGCGAGCGGAATGTGTCCTTCTCCGGCAAGTAACCCGGAAGTCGGGTCGAGTCCCACCCAGCCTGCACCTGGCAAGAACACCTCAGCCCATGCATGCAAGTCGGTGAAGTCTTTTTCGGATCCGGACGGGCCGTCGAGCGACGCAACGTCCGGCTTGAGTTGCAGCAGATATCCCGACACGAACCGGGCGGCGAGTCCGACGTTTCGTAGCAGTTGCACCAGCAGCCATGCCGAATCCCGGCACGAACCGGTTTTATTGGTCAGTGTTTCTTCGCACGACTGAACACCCGGTTCAAGACGAATGACGTAGCCGACAGCTCTCTGAACATACTGATTGAAATCGACGATGCAGTCATTCGTTGTCACCGAGTGTCGCGGAGCATTGTCCACAAACGACTGCATGACAGCAGATCGGTGTCCCGTCACCAGATACGGCTGCAACTGTTCGGCCAGCGATGGTGAGTACTCGAACGGGAAATTCGCGGCCTCGGGCTCGAGAAAGAAGTCGAAAGGATTGATGACAGTCATCTCAACGACGAGATCGACTTCCACAGAAAGTCGTTTCGTCAGATCGGGAAACACCATCCGAGCCAGAAAATTTCCGTAAGGATCCTGCTGCCAGTTCAGGAACTGCTTTTCCGGTTCGACCTTCAGCGAATAACTGACGATCGGTGTCCGGCAATGCGGAGCTGGCCGTAACCGGATCACCTGTGGCGACAAGGTCACGAGCCGGTCATAGGAATAAGAAGTCTTGTGGTGCAACGCAACGCGAATAGTCATGCTCGTGTTCTCATCAAATTTCAAACATCAATGTCCCGTGGCCGCAAGAATCACCCTCGCAACCACAGTACGAAATCACCTGCCACCCGCCACCGTCTTACCCGTCACCCTCGCCTTACCCGTCACCCGTCCTCTGCGTTTGCGTTTGCGATTGCCAGCCACCTGTTGGCTGAGGCCGATTATGTCCGGAGCCCGTGATCGGTTCCTTGTTCGGTTCGGCCACCGGCTGGACGGCAAAGAACGTTTCCGAAATCGCCTGTCCGACCCCGTTCAGTTTTTCCTGAAACTGATCGATGAACTCATGTAGTCCCGTCGCGAAGATTTCATCGATGTTTGTATAATCGAGTTCTGCACGAAGACGCCCTAGTCGTTGTTCAGCGCGATTATCGAAATTTCCGTGAGTCCCACCGGTAATCTTTAACAGCGACTGCTCGGCACGTCCGACGCAAAACCGAACGGCCCGCGGGAACTCGCGATCGAGCAGCAGGAATTTGGCAACTTGCTGCGGCGTCAATCGTCCGTGCGCTTTGCGATACATTTCGAGGGCACTGGCTGACTTGAGAAGCGCGGCCCACTGGTTGGTGTCGAGCTGCGTTCCAATATCCGAAACCTGTGGCAACAGCAGGTAGTATTTCACGTCGAAAATTCGCGATGTCTTGTCGGCCCGTTCGAGCATTTGACCCATTCGGTAGAAGTGCCACGCTTCGTTACGCGAGAGCGTTGATTGAACGGAACCGTCGAGCGTATAGGCTGACAACTTGATCTGAGCAAAAAAATCGAACGGTGAACCAAGGACTTGCGGCTGTGACGCGGTTTTGACAAAAAGGTATGACTTGTTGAGTTCTTCCCACATTGTCGAACTGACCATGTCGCGAACTGTTCGTGCGTTTTCCCGTGCGGTCTGCAAGCAGCACAGGATCGAATTCGGGTTTTCGGCGTCGAACGTCAGAAACTGAATGACATTTTGCTGGGTTCCATCGGGATATCGTTCCGTGAATTCTTTGTGATCCCCCGTCGTATAGATCAACGGATCCCAATATCGATCCATCTCGGGC
>JANXOO010001396.1 GCA_025353525.1 Schlesneria sp.
CTCCGAAGCAGTGGTACATCTGCGGTATCCTCGTGTAAAAAGCGTCACGACGTTGCCCTTTGGGGGGGCGCAGGCGCCGGAAGCATTTCAGTCCCCGGCCGCAACTGTCGCGGTGTCCTCGCCAGGCATCAACCGGCGTACATGCGTGTAAGCCTCTTTGGCGATGTGGGTCCAACCCTCACGGTTACTGGCCACATTTGAAAAATCGAGCGGAGCACCAACATACAGGCGAATGCGTCGACGACGTGGCCACTTGTGGCTTGGGCCGAGTGCTTCAAAACAACCTTCAAGATAGCACGGTACAACCGGGACTGCGGTATTTGCCACCAGCATTCCAAGTCCCGGCTTGAATTCGAGCATCGAGCCGTCCCGGCTGCGCGTCCCCTCGGGAAACAGGATATAAGCGCAGGGTTCCTCGATCAGCCGCTGCCTGAGCCGCTGTAACGTATGCGCACCGCATTTCTTCCGCCAGATTGGCAATGCATTCAGAAAAAATGCCGCGAATGTTGTCAGCATTGGCGTTTCAAAGAAGACATCTCCGGCTGCGATCGGAAAGATCCGATCGCGAATTCGCCAGTTCAATGGCGATGCGAGAACGAGCGCATCCAGGTGACTGCTATGGTTGGCGACAAGAATAAAAGGTGGTTTCACGGGGAGTGGATGTTGTCCGATAATGTCCAGTCGGTGCCAGACAGACATATACGTACGGACCAGCCACCACCAACCCAGATGCAAAAACGACGAAACCAGACCGCTCTCGCGATGGAGACTCTTCAATCGCTCGGCAGGATCCAGACCCAGGTCGGTTGCTGGCCGGAATTTCCAGTCGTCCACGGTTTATCCCCCCGTCAGGACATGGGGGAGCCGGTCGACACCAACCCCCTCAAAGTAGTTGATGTAGTGGAACAGCGCGGGGCTGGCGAGAAGAATGCTGTCGAATCGGTCCAGAAGGCCGCCGTGCCCCGGAATCGTTGCCGCCATGTCCTTGATCCCCAGATCGCGTTTGATCGACGAGAGCATCAAATCACCAAACTGGCCGGTCATGCTCGTCAGAATCCCCATGGCGATCAGGTGCTTCGCGCTCGCCAGAACGGTCCCCTGAAACACAAATTGACCGACAACAAACACCAGCAGCGTCGTCATGACCAATGCTCCGAGGGCACCGCCAATCGTTTTGTTGGGACTCGTGTTCGGAATCAGCTTCCTTTTTCCCACAGACTTTCCGGCGATAAATGCAAAAACATCGTTCAGTTCAACACTCATAAAAACAAGCAGCAAGATCGGTCGATAATTCCGGTCGTTGGCGAGATAACCAAGATGACCGAGGCAGACGCCGCACAAGACGAAGGCAAAGACAGCCAGTGCCACACGCTGAATGTATCCCTGCGGGTGATCGCGAAGAATTGCGATCATCGCGATTGCACCGATCGTCAGGGGAGAAATCGCCACGAACAGATGATACCAGCCATCCAGAGATGCAAACGTCAGCAGCACGATGCCGATCGCCACAAACAGGCTGACCATCTTCTCACGGAAAAGCCCCGTGGCGCGGGCAAATTCGCGGTAACAGAGCAAGCTCATCAATCCGATCGCCAGAATCGTCCAGCCATCCCCCAGCAGGATGGGTACAACGATCAACGGTGTCAAAACAAGCCACGATTTGTAACGGAGCATTAACTCCGATCGCAACGTCGCATCAATCATGCCGCGTTTGAACAGTTGCGAAATCAGCACAGGGCAGATCACAAGAATCGCTGCCAGTCCGATGGAAATCACCAGCGTGACCGTGTGATCGAACGCGTGTGATGCATCGAAGAATCGTTCGGTCAAAGCTCGGCTCACGTCGTGTTGCCTTTCAGAAAAGCGGCGGTTTTGGCCAGTCGCCTGATCGAAGTGATCAGACCGCCGATCACGATAATCCAAAGTCCGATTGTGACCAGTCCGTGGCCAGCGCTGTCAAATGTGATTTGCCATGTCGTCGGCGTCACACCACAAAAAACCGAAATGGCCGTCAAAAGGGCCATGCGATGCGGCTTGGCCATCGGACCACAATACTGCTGAGGGGCTCCCGCTGCTTTTCCGGTCGCCCTGATATAAGCGGTGAATATGGCAATACATGCAGCGGCAAATCCCAGGACGACATCGCCGCCCAAAGCATAACCGGCACCAACGATCGTTGCGGTATCCGAAACCCGGTCGGGGACTTCGTTGTAAAGCTCGCCGACCCGGGACGCACGCCCCGACTCGATCGCCACCATGCCATCGAGCAGATTCGCGAGCAGCCGCAATTGAATCAGCACGGCCGCGCCGAGCCAGGCAACCTGGTGCCATGCACCTGTTTGCCCAGTCAATGCCAGAGAGATTCCTGCCAGAATTCCGCAGACCATCCCGGCAACAGAAATGGAATTGGCAGACACACCGCGAGTCGCCAGCCAACGCGCCATCCACTCGCATACCCACCAGCCACGCGCTTTGATCGGTCGACGATCTGTTGGATGGTAGGGGACCTCTGCCATGCTCAATCACCTTTGAACAGCGGACCGACAAAATGATCCGACCGATTGACAGGACTGGTATCGATCGAACAAACCTGCGAAAGTTTTGACTTTGATTCGGCAGCATATCGGATTGTTGCGAGGTTTCGTACCCGGCCCGATCCAAATTATTGATGACAAAAGAGTCTCCACGAATCGAGGTTGATCGGTGACGAAGTCGGTGGGACAGGTGATGGCAGTCGGACCGACCGGTCGATTGCGGCTTGATGTTGATGCAGACTCGACTGGACCTGTTGTCGCTGCCGAGCGGTTCAGGCAATTGCGAACGGCTTTGTCCCTGTCGAACTCCGCAGGGCTCGTCATGCTGGCGACATCGGCATGGCCGGCCGAATTACCCGCGACGTTTGCCTTCTGGCGCAACTTGGCGCGACTCGTTTTTCGCGCCGTCTGCCACACAGAGACTGAGCCGGGATCGAGCTGGAAAACGCTCGATCCACCTTCAATCGAAGACCTTACCGCACTTGTCGCGAGTGCCCCGCCGATGATTGGACTCGAATTCGTCACGGTGCCGCTGTTACTCGGCCTATGGAGCGAACTTTGCGAGTATGTTGCCGAAGCGGCGATGGCCGATCCCGAAGGGCCTTTGCAGTGGTTGCGGCGCGTGAATCCGCTCGGTCATCTGGTCGGGAAAGTGACGTTTCATCTCGCAGAGAACAAACGGGATCCCGAACGCCCGTTCGCTTTTCTGGCCACGTTTTCTCACAAGTTGTCTGCGTATGCCAAGCCGCAGCACCGTCCACTGGCGGATGCTTTGAAGCAATCGGTGGCGGAAGCGGACCGCGAACAGTTAGAGCGATTGCTTGAACCTGTCCGTCGCGCAGCAGACCAATCGCCGCTGGTGGCCGAGTTGTTGCGGACAAAACGCATGTTCGCTCCTCAAGCCTGGACAGCACCGGAAGCTTACCGGTTTCTGCAAGAGTCTCCTTCAATCGAAGCGTCGGGCGTTGTGATCCGATTGCCAAACTGGTGGTCGGCGCGGCGTCCTGTTCGAGCCCGTGTCGAAGTTCGCCTGGGTAGCAAACAACCATCGGCGATCGGTACCGACAGCCTGCTCGACTTTCACGCGGATGTCGTCATCGATGGTGTACGACTGTCGCCTGATGAATTCAAACGACTGATGTCCGATACGCCCGGGTTAACGCTGCTCAAAGGCAAGTGGGTCGAAGTCGATCAGGAACGGCTCAAACAGGCACTCGATCATTGGCAACAGGTGAGCGCCGGGCATCCAAACGGCATCGGGATGATCGAGGGCATGAGACTTCTCGCCGGAGCACAAATCGGGTCAGCGGTCGAGTCGGATGAGCGAGTCGCCGATTGGTCGTCGCTCGTCGCAGGAGATTGGCTTCAGACAACGTTGCAGCGGATGCGGACGCCCGAAGAATCGGCCAGTTGCCAACCCGGTCGCGACCTGCAAGCGACACTGCGTCCCTACCAGGTCGACGGTGTCCACTGGCTGTGGTTTATGGCCGAATTGGGGCTGGGGGCGTGCCTTGCCGATGATATGGGATTGGGAAAGACAATTCAGGTGCTCGATCTGCTGCTTCAGCGCAAGCGGGCTGCTGCCAATCGGGAAGTCGCGCCATGCCTGCTCGTCGTTCCCGCATCGTTACTGGGAAACTGGAAGCAAGAGGCTGCAAAGTTCGCTCCTTCGTTACGAGTCTGCATGGTCCATCGGGCCGAGATTGATGCCGATGAACTGGCACGACGTATCAAGGACCCGGTGACAGGCTTTGCCGACTGTGATCTGGTCGTCACCAGTTATGGT
>JANXOO010001409.1 GCA_025353525.1 Schlesneria sp.
GGCAGCACACTCACCCACTTCCCAGTTGCAGTGGCTGACGGCCACCTGGGCCCGGGAGATCAGCGAGGCTTCAGTTTCGTCGCGTACGATTTCCGCAGAACCGGAATTCGTCATAAGAGTTTCCCACAAGAATGCAGATGCGATTGGTATCCGTCGAAATCCGACAGCGTCGCGTTGACGCGAATAATGTTCGCGATCGCCAAAGCCGCCCGTCCGTGGGAGCGGTAATGTTATCGTTCGACTTTTTTTCTTGCCAGCGTCCCGCCTGCGAACTCCAAAGAACCGGTGCCGGACTTTGCGGGTTGATCCATTTGTTCGCTGGTTTATGGCTTTGCACTACGTATTGACCATTTTTGCTGATTCGACCTACGATCACGGTTCGTTTTTCGCGAGCGGGAATGTGGCCTCCGGGGGGAATGGCCGTGCTGGCACGGATGTCGGGTTGGAAATTTCGGTTATGGATGACGCTCGCCGTCGCCCTCGTGCTGCGCCTCGGATTGGCGCTGGAAGTCCAGCGCAGGGTCTCGCAAACACCGGGGCGACTGTGTCTGATCGACGGCGATGCCGAAGGATATTGGATCCTGGCGGGAAAAATCGCGCACGGGGATGAGTATTCGATCTTCGATCCGCCAAGACGCCTGTTGCGGATGCCAGGCTTTCCGTTGCTGCTGGCGATCCCCCGGGTGCTCTTCGGGAATTTTCCACCGGCGGCTCGGATGCTGTTGGCGGTGGTCGGAACACTTGCGTGCGGCCTGACGTATTGGCTGGGTTGCGAATTGGCCGATGAGACGGTCGGATTCTATGCCGCACTATACACGGCTCTATCGCCGACGATGTTGATATTCAGCGTCCTTTTTTTGAGCGAAACAGCGTTTGCCGCCGCGTTGCTGGCGAGTCTTATCGCAGCAGCAAAACTGCTGCGCTGTGGAAGGTATGCCGTGTTGACCGGGGGCCTGATCGGAGTGGCGACGTATATGCGCCCGACATGGCTTTTGGTGGGTCCAGGAATTGCGATTGCTACTTTGGTGATCGGGAACGGATCACTGCGATCGCGGACAGTTGCTGCGATTCTTGTCGGATTCGGCGTTTGTCTGGTAATGGCGCCCTGGACAATTCGCAATTATGTGGTGACCGGTCACCCGATCCCGACCACACTGTGGGTCGGGCCAAGCCTGTATGACGGATTGAATTCGAAATTCACCGGCGACAGCAATATGGAATTCTTCGAACAGGACCAGTTGCTGGGAAAAATGTCCGAGTACGACATGGATCGGGAATACCGACATCGTGCGTGGGACTTTGCGGCCAGGAATCCGGGACAAGTCGTTTCGCTGGCCGTCACAAAACAACTTCGGTACTGGAGTCCGGCTCCTAATTCTCTGCAGTTCGATCATTCGGCAATTTTTGTGATCGCCTGGCTGGCCTACATTCCCTTAATCGGATTCTCGGCGGCCGGTGCCTGGGCTGTACGACACAATTTACGACTGTTGATTTTGACCGCCGCACCGATTTTCTATTTTGCGGCGCTGCACCTTTTGTTCGTGGGATCGCTCAGGTATCGCCTGCCTGCCGAGTATCCGCTGGCGATCCTTGCCGCGGTTGGCCTGACGGGTTTTGGCTGTCGTTGTGCCGTTGTTCGCGAATGATTTTCGGATCCGTGTTTGAAAGACGAAATTTGTGGCCGCGATCCTGAAATGGATGTTCGTACTCGTGCTGCTGCTTGCGGTCGCCGGGAGCGGTACGGCTTGGTGGTTGTATTCGCGGGGCGACGAAGAGTTACGGCAAATCGTACTTGGCCAACTCAAGTCGATGGCACCGACGTTAAAGTTTGAGATCGCTCGGGCGCACGGCGAATTGACCGGGCGAGTTCGGCTTTACGGTTTGACAATTCGTTTACCGGGCGACGATTTCGAAAAGCCGTCGATTGAAATCCCTGAAACCGTTGTGACGCTCGATTCGCAACTGATGGATCTCGAAAATATCGTCGTGCAAAAAATTCGGATCGTCAAACCGAAAATTCGCGCAAATCGCGATCCTGACGGCGTCTGGAATCTGCAGAAAATCGCGTTTCAACCTTCAGCGGGAGGGACGTTGCCCGATATCGAAATCGAACACGGTTCGATCGCCGTGTCAGTTCAATTAACGGATCGTCCGTCGCGTCGGTTGCTGTTCAAAAACTTCAACGTCAGTGCCATCCCGAAAGACTCGCGCAATCTGGCGATCATGGTCGGAACGTTGCTGGAACCATCGGGGCCGCTGACGCTCGAAATCGATGTCAATCTCGACGGCCCAACGTGGGAATGCGTGACACCTGAAACATGGCACATTCCCGTTGATTCAAAATTAATTCGACTTCTGTGCGATCTTTCTCCCCAGTTCGAAACCCACGTTACAAACGGCGAGCGTTTGATGCGAGACGCTCGCGTCAAACAGATTGCCGCCGGATGTTCCGATTCGCGGATCCAGGCACCGATGAAATTGAAGTCGCGAGCAGAATCAGAATCTGTGCTTCCCGATTTCGGTTTGAATTGCGATTGCGGATTGAAGTTTCGTGTCGGTCAAAGCGAGCCCGGAAGTCCACTGGTATTTTCTGCCGTCGCGTCGATTGAAAACGGGAAAATCGAAAATGACTTGCTCCCCTTTCCGCTCCTCGAGCTCAAAGGAAAGATCCTCGTCGACAATCGGCAGATCAGCGTCAGTGACCTGAGGGCGACGAATGGACCGGTCGAGATCTCGGTGGGTGGCGACATCGTGCCGGGGAAACCGGTCGAGCTTCGGCTGGCGCTTCGCGGCATCGAAATCGACGATGATTTGAAGTCACGACTTCCAGAACCGTTGCGAAAGAAAATAGTGGACCTTGGACTGACGGGGATCTGCGATGCCGATGTGAAGTTGACTCAATCGAATGGCGTCTGGAACCCTGTCGTCGACCTGTGGATCTCGCGCGGGACTGTGACCGACAGGCGATTTCCGGTCACTGTGCGAAACATTGTGGGCGAATTGCACCTGAAAGATAAATTCGTCAACTTCAATGCCGAAGGTCGGTATGCCAGGCGACCTGTGAAAGTGGTCGGTACGATTACAAACCTCGGACCTGAATTTGAATCTGTCGTCGAAATTTCGAGCGACGATTTGCCATTGGACGACGACATCGTTGCTGCCTGTCCGCCACCGGTGATCAAGACGTTCGAATCCCTGCGACTCAAGTGCCGCCACGACATGCGGCTGACGCTTCGCACATCGGGTCCCGGCAAAAAGTACGAACCGGAATTGATCGAAACGATCCGCGATGGCAGCATGAAATTCGAGCGATTTCCGTACGGCATCCAGCAATTGCAGGGGGTTGTGAGGTGGACGGGCGATCTTGTCGAATTCGGAAATCTGTCCGGAACTCATGACGGTGCCAAACTGCTGGCCAGTGGCACATTCCGTCGTACCCCCAACCCCGGCCGACTCGATCTGTCGATTGTTGCGAACGATGCCGCGTTTGACGAATCGTTGCGGTTGGCGCTTCCGGCGTCGCTTCACGATGTCTGGGCGGAATTTCACCCGAAAGGCGATTTCAACGTCAGGACGCAGATTACGTGGGTTCCTGGCGAACCGTGCGAAGTTCGTATTCCAAACGTCAAAGTTCGCAATGGCGAAATCCTGATGACCTGTTTTCCGTGGCCGCTTCAGAACTTGCAGGGCGATTTTTCGTATAACGCCGATCCTGACAAGGAACCGGGAAAGCTGGTCATCAGCAATGTCGCTGCGCGGCACGACGATACCCAGTTAAGC
Organism: Schlesneria sp.; assembly: GCA_025353525.1. Classification (GTDB taxonomy): domain Bacteria; phylum Planctomycetota; class Planctomycetia; order Planctomycetales; family Planctomycetaceae; genus Schlesneria. Next base: position 3,781 of record JANXOO010001409.1, read on the forward strand.
GCCAGCGGACTGGGCTGGTTCCGTGACAAATCTCCCTGGCGGTTGACGTTCAATCAATTCGCCGTCGACGACCTGATCCCCAACGCAACGCTTCGTAACGCACTGCCGCCCGGAATTCAGCGAGTTTTTGATACCCTGCGACCCGAGGGTTCATTTTCCTTCAAAGCATTCAAGGGTCCGCTCGAATTTTTTGGTCCGTCGTCTGCAGGCAAATCAATCGCTGCGGTGTGGAATCTGAAAGCGAATCTGCTGAATTGCAAAATCGACGCGGGGACGCCGATCGAAGAGATGAACGGTGAAGTGCAACTGGCGGGACAATGGAATGGAACGGAAACGCAATTGAAAGGCGAACTGAATCTCGATTCCGTGTCGGTCTTGCGGCGGTCGACTGGTCAGTCATTTCAGATCAACAATATCACCGGCCCGCTTTTATTGCGCGACGGGAAATTTGTTGCAGGAACCGAGGCAGCAATTCCCGAACGAACAAGCGAAATCGATCCGGCAAAGAGAATTCGCGGCGATGCGATCGGCGGATCGGTCTATGTCGATGTCCTGGTCAATCTGCGGACTGAGACGGAATATCAGGTTTTTATGGAAATGGATCAGGGGCGGCTGGAACAATTTGCAAGACGATACATGGACGGCCAATCGAAGCTGGCCGGGATGACCAATGGCTGGATGAGTTTGCGAGGTCGGGGATCAAATTCCGAGGGAATCACAGGAAAAGGAAATCTGCGGATCGCTCCGGCAGCACTTTACGAGTTGCCGTTGTTCGTCCAGATGTTCAGGATACCGCAATTGCG
>JANXOO010000141.1 GCA_025353525.1 Schlesneria sp.
CATGGTTTCGAACAAACACTTGATCGCAAGAAGTCGCCCACCGCTGGAGCGAAGAAACTGCTCGACGGAAACGAAGAAGCAATGGCGTTTCCGAATCAAAGAAACGCGAACCCGAAAATCATACCCCACGTCGATGGGTGAACTAAACTCTTACCGACGCATTCCCCTGACCAATGCGACAGCCCCCGTCCGCGCCGACACCGAAATTCAGATCAAAAATCGAGTTTTTCATTTCGGTCCTCGGCGGGCTTCGCCCGCAAAAGGCCGACTTTTTCATTCAATTCGCCAACCAAACTTCGTCATTTGCAGCTTTTTGAACGCGGCGGAATATTTTGACCACACGGCATCACGACATTGATCGCCGCTTCTGATGCGCTCGAGCGACACGCCAGATTCCGGAAACATTTGTTCGAGAAATCCAAAATATGGACCCCTGCCGACCGGAGTTTCAACCAAAACTGCCGCCGCCCACAGGGGGGGGGGGGATTAAACTCTTACGTATAGCAGTGTGCCGAAAAAGTAGAATGACCCCTTTGTTTTTCTTCCGAAGTTCCAGACTCGCCTGTTTTGTTTGATTGATCGCGTGGATGCCCTCGCCCATTCCCACCTCGGTAACGACGCCATAGAGACAACGAAAGATATGGAAAATGCTGGCCTGATCATCGAATCTTTCGTACACTCCTTCGTAGTCAATTCACGTGTCCAGGAAAATCCAATGCGGACAGGCTCACACGATCCGTTCAATCACCGATGCGAACAATCGATTGCGTCGTTATCGGGGTTTGCGGGACCTCGTTCTTCTGGCCCTGACGGGTCAGGACTCGCGTGGCGGCGCCGCGATCTTTTGCGACTCGGGGGACTGGCGTCGATTTCGGCCTGTTTGCCAGGATTGCTCGATTCGCAGGTGCGCGGCGCAGTGGTCGATCAACCAGTCAACGGGCGAATGTTTGGTCGAGCGAAGCAAGTGATCCTGTTGTTTCTGTCGGGAGGGCCGCCACAACACGAAACGTTTGATCCAAAGCCGCTCGCTCCGGCAGAAATCAGGGGACCGTTCAAGCCGATTGATACCAACATACCGGGGATTCAATTCAGCGAATTGCTGCCCCGCACGGCGGCACGTGCCGATCGGCTGGCGGTGATCCGATCGATGTACACCAATAACAATATCCACGGTGGCAGCGGTTACTGGGTGCTGACGGGTCGACCGATGCTGACCGGCGACGGAGAAAATGCTTTGCCGACCGACTGGCCCAATCTGGCTTCAATTGTCAAACGATTTCGACCGAGTGATCGGGTTCCGGCACTCTCGGCCGTCTCACTTCCCGAACTCTTTATCGGAAACGGCGGAAACATCGAGGCCGGGCAATTTGCCGGAATACTCGGTCCGCAATACAGTCCTGAACTGATTGAATGCCAACCTGCTCAATCCGACTCGCCCCTGGGTGGTTTATACGCCAGTCGGGTTCCCAACGACCGGGTTCGGCAGCGAGTCTCACTGCTCGATGCCCTTGATCGCTCGTTTGATGCCGTTCCGCGCAGCGCCGTCGTGCAGTTGCATGAGGGACTTAGTCGACAGGCGATTGACCTGCTGACAACCGGGGGGGCGCGCGACGCCTTTCGACTGGAGCAGGAACCCGATCGGATTCGTGACCGTTACGGTCGATATCCCTGGGGGCAAAGTGTCCTGCTGGCACGGCGACTGGTTGAAGCGGGCGTGCGATTTGTCACAGTGAACTGGCCGCGTGTTCCGGGTGACCGGGGTGTTGATAATCCGATCTGGGATACACACGCACGTAACTTTGATCGGATGGAAGATTGCCTGGCGCCTCAATTCGATTTGGGCTATACGGCGTTACTCGACGATCTTTCCGAGCGGGGATTGCTTGACGAAA
>JANXOO010000002.1 GCA_025353525.1 Schlesneria sp.
TCTTCCTGGTGCCTGTCCCCCTTTTTCAGCGACTGGTATTTCCTTTCCTGCCGGTCGCCTTGGCGCCCCGTGAAACTGTCCTGCGAAGCGGTGAAACTGTCGGTAGTGGGTCAGTTTCAATTAATATTGTAAATCACAAATGTCCGGCTATAAGTCGAATAGGTGTAGTTGGTTAGGGGATTCATCTTTCGGGCTTTGCGGAAAATCACTGGTCAAAGCCTGAAAAATAGGGGTTTTCTCGAATAATGTGACGCTGAAGATTTGCTGGATTTCGTCCAAGCTGCGGTCGTCGCATTTTAACTCGCGTTTGACATCGCCAGCAATACGTACACGCTCACAGCAACCCAAACCTGCGACTTCACCGCATTTTCGCTTGTCCCATAGAACGCTTTGATTCGCAGGTTCTGCTTGATCCATTTTAAAAACAACTCGACTTGCCAACGACAGCGGTACAGATCCGCGATCACTTGGGCGGGCAGCGAAAAGTTGTTCGTCAGGAACACGAACCGACGGTCGTGTTCGGCATCGTAGTAGCAAATGCGGCGCAGCAACTCGGGGTATTGAAGCGCTGATTTCGCTCCCGCCAATGCGATCGTTTGGTCGCTTCTCAACCCCGTCACTTTGTCGACAGCGCGGTAACTGCGGCGTGTGTAGTCCATATTCTTCTTTGATCTCGTCACAAAGAAGGCGGCATGCATCGTCAACTTGAACAGTCGCGCAAAGTCGATGTAACCACGATCCATCATGTAGAACGCACCGGCTTCTGTGGGCAGGTGATCCAGCACGGTAACATCGTGTGTTTTCCCGTGTGTAATGCGGATAAAACAGGGAATGTTGCCTCGCAGATCCAATAGCGTATGCAGCTTCACCGCGCCTTTGCGACGACGGAATTTGGCACAGGGAAAAAGATTCAAGCACAAGTCGATCGTCGTCGAATCGAGAGCATACGCCGTATGCTCCAAGGCAACACCGAACTTGTCTGCCGAGTACAAAGTACGGGCTCGCGCGATCAACACTTGGGCGAAGTCGGCAAAGATTCTCCAGTCGTGAGCCCGATTGGCATCGGCCAGCGTACTCCGCGAAACGCGTCCTCGAAATCCGACGTGATAGAGTTTGCTTTCGACTGCGCGAAGGCAAGTTTCGATGTCGCGCAGGCTCTCGCGAAACGTGAGTTGGCCGAACGCCAAGCACAAAAACTGATCGCGGCACGAGAACCCGCGAGGTCGCCGATGGCCACCGTATCGGCGAACACACGCATCGAATTCGTGTCGAGGAAGATATTCCATGATCTGCGCGAATACGAACTTTCCGACGTGCATCACCCGGTCCCGGCTGGTCGTTTTTTGAACCAAACCGGAGATTGTGACAGACGAAGTTGAAATCGTGCGCGCTCATCTTTCGACTTAGACCCCTGTTTTCAAATAGGTTACGGTAGAATCCTCATGCGTTAGCCGGACATTTGTGATTGTAAATCTTGAGCAAGTCCACAATTTCTTCGATCGTCCAGACATGATCGGTGACTCCGGCCTTGATCGCTGGCGTTGATCGTAATGTCTGATGAATCCGGCAGAAATTGTAGTGCATGAAGTGCAACGCGATTGCGTGTTCGTGGTTTTCCAGTTTCTTCGAGAAGGCAATCGTCAAACGGGTGAAGCGTCGCATGCGCATTCTTATTGTCAAATTCTGGCGTTCGACATGGCTGGTTGAAACGTGATACGGGTCAGGATCACCCTTGACGATTTCCTTTGAGCATCCCGTGCAGATTGCTGGCGAGTATCTCGTATTTGGTTGGTCGGGTGCATATCCGTAGTGCTTCACGAGCATTGAATAGTCGACATCCCAGCCGAAGGCGTCTTCAACAGCTTGCAGATATGCCTTGTGCCCGTCGCTTGTCAGTTGAACACGGTTCGCCAGCCTGCGGGCCAAGTCATTCATGAACTCTGTCGCGTATTCGGCATCGCGACCACCGACAAGCCATGATGGAACGAGTTTGGTATCGGCACAAATCGCGGTCCATGTCCAAACGTCGCCCATGCCGAACTCGCCCCGCTTCTCTTCGGGAACATTTTTGGCCTTCGCACCAACGAATGACCAGATTTCATCGACTTGGATTCGCTTGCATGGCAGATTGACCAAATGAGCGTCTTGGTAGGCCGCGCAAGTGGTTACAATGTCGACCAGTAATTTGGTGACGGTATTCTTCGCAACTCCGGTCATTCTGACCGTTGAGCAGATCGAGTTTCCTTCGACCAGAGCGGAAATCAGTTGGACGCGGCGTTTGGTGGTGAGCTTGTTCATAGTGATCTATTGATGCTTGATCGGTCATGCAAAGCCTAGCCATTTGTGTTATAATTTGATGATTTTGGGGTTGATATTTGATTTTTTCGTGATATTATTGTCCCGTAGACAGGAAAACGGTGATAATGGTTCACACTTCATGACGATGGTGAGCACGGACGCGAGTGGCAGGGACAGTCAAATGAATCCAGACAATTGGGTTGGCAGTTTCGTAGTTTTTCCTACAGCGACAGCGCGTCATCAAGCCTGGAACCTTTGCGATAACAAAGCAAAAGAGCTTTGGAAGTTGCGGGACCATGCGTTCAAGCTGGCCTACTGGCCAGATGGGGGCGCGGTTCCTGAAGTAGATTTAGATTGGGATTGGATTTCAGGATACGAGAAACTGAGGATTGGTGAAGTACGAATAGATGAGAAGATCAACGGCAAAGAAAATGTCAGAGTAATTTTCTTTAAGGCGAATCTAATTCTTGGAAATGAACCGTTTCCTAGAATATGGCTCTTAACTGTGTTCCCGAAGAAGCGGCAGGATTTTGGGAATGGTCAGTTGGCTGCATTCAAGGGAATGCGGTCGATTATTGTTGAACGAGAATAT
>JANXOO010000013.1 GCA_025353525.1 Schlesneria sp.
CAACACCATGCCGATGTGTCCGCGTTGCTTGAACACGGCCACGCGAAAACGGGCTTTGTCACCGAATGCGAAACCAAAGTCGGTCCCACCAACCTCTTGAAGTTCCTGCTGATTTCGTTCCGGAGTGATACTCTTCATCAATCCGACGGTGTCTTCGGGGGTCAGCGTTTTCGTTTCAAGGCGAACCAGATGCCCCCCCAGTCGCAATACCGGTGGCTGGCCGGTTGTGATGTGCAAGTCGCTGGCACGTTCGCGTACCACCGTCTCGAGCATCTTGTCGATCTGAAGAGTTGCTGCCATGTGATGTCAGAATCCAGGTGTTCGGCTTTTGGGGGCTGAAAAAGGGGACAGGCACCAGGAAGACCTGGAGCCAGTCCCCTTTTTCACGGCTTTGGGTTCTCGGTGTTCAGTCAAAACGTTGGGCTGAAAAAGGGGTGCTGAAAAAGGGGGACAGGCACCAGGAAGACCTGGAGCCAGTCCCCGTTTTTCAGCGGGTGCAACGAATCCGAACACATTTGAGGCCAATTGGCTGGCGCCAAGTAGCCCGACTGATTTTTTTGATATTTCTGAAAGCTGGACTCTGAAAAACGTCCAGATTGGAAAACCGTCCAGATTGAATTGATCACAGCCGATTGCTGCTCGTTGTCATTGTTACAAACTTTTTGAGGAATCTCAAATCAACGAGGGTTCAGTGCCCGCCTTTGTCCAGTTTGTAAACTTCGACCAGGGTCGTCTTTCCGATCAAAGATCGGGACAACGCATCTTCCACCAGCGTCTTCATCCCGAATAGCCTGGCCTGTCGGCGGAGGTTCTGGGCCGGTTCACTACGGAACGTCATTTCACGCAAGGTCGTGTTCATGACCATCAGTTCAAAGACGGCGTTGCGACCACGGTAACCCGTGTGCTGACAATGGTTACATCCTTTTCCTCGCATAAAAGTCGCTTCGGCAACCTGATCCGGCGTGATTTCAAAATGTTCAATTTCACTCGGTTCCGGCGTGTAAGCTTCCTTACATTTGGCACAAACAACCCGGATCAAACGCTGGGCCATAATCGCCATAACGCTGGATGCAACGAGAAACGGTTCGACTCCCATGTCGATCAGGCGCGTAATAGAACTGGGCGCATCGTTCGTGTGTAGCGTACTGAAAACCAGGTGTCCAGTAAGAGAAGCTTGGATTGCCATCTCCGCCGTTTCGGTATCGCGAATTTCACCGACCAAAATCACATTGGGGGCTTGGCGCAACATGGCTCGAATAATGCGGGAGAAGTCGAGTCCGATGTCGTGTTTGACTTCGACCTGGTTGATGCCTGGCAGGTAATACTCGACGGGGTCTTCGGCCGTGATGATCTTTCGGTCGGGTCGGTTGAGTTCACCGAGAGCGCTATAGAGGGTGGTCGTCTTTCCGCTTCCGGTGGGGCCGGTGACGAGGAAAATTCCGTTGGGTCGGCGAATGATCGACTGGAACCGTCGGTAGTTGTCTTCGCCGAAACCCAGGTTACGGATACCGACTTTAATGTTGTCGCGGTCCAGAATTCGCATCACGATCGCCTGACCGTGGTTTGTCGGCAAAATGCTGACTCGCATATCGAAGTCTTTTCCGCCGGTACGGGTTTTGATACGACCGTCCTGCGGGCGTCGTTTTTCGGCGATGTCCATACGGGCCATAATCTTGAAACGCGATGTGATCGCGGCCAACAGGCGTCGAGGCGGGCTGTCGCGTTCGACCAGAACCCCGTCGATCCGGTACCGGACTCGAATTCGGTCTTCAAACGGCTCGATGTGGATATCGCTGGCTCGCATGCTGACCGCTTCGCTGATGATCAGATTGCAAAGCCTGACGACAGGCGCTTTTTCTTCTTCCTGTTCGGCTTTTGACTGAGGGGCTTCGGTTTCCGTAAAGTCAATCGCTGTCTCGGTAAACTCCATCAACATCGAGTCGACAGACTCCGTTTCCGAGCCGCCGTAATAGCGATTGATCGCGTTCTGAATCGATTCTTTGGGAGCACCGACCGGTTCGATATCGCGATTCACCATAAACCGGAGTTTATCGATGACATCCAGGTCATTGGCGTTCATCATGGCGACCCGCAGTCGCTCATCGTCCAGGCCGAGCGGGATGACGATGTTTTCACGAGCGACCGATTCCGGAATCAGTGCGATCACGGAAGCGGGAATCTCCATCGTATCAAGGTTAACGAATTCGTGACCGTATTCAGCCGCCTGGAGCTGGCCCATCTCGCCACTGCTGACGTACCCCAATCGGACGAGCGCATCGGCGACCGAGATCCCGATGCTGCTTGCCATCCCTTCGGCTTCGCCCAACTGGTCTTCGCTGATCGTCCCGTTGGAAACCAGAGCCCTCAGGTAATCTTCAGACATAAAAACCGGTCCTTTTTTACTGCTCGCGGTCCAGAATGAGGTTTCGTTTGAAAGTCCGTTCCCGCGTTCGATGCCGATTCATCGCTGGTCACGCACTTTCCATGAATCGTTGAAGTTTTTCGCGGCCTCAATTCAG
>JANXOO010000066.1 GCA_025353525.1 Schlesneria sp.
TCTGTGTCTCTGCGCCTCTGTGGTTAGCTTCCTCTTTCGACGATTCGCCTTGGAGAAATCCACCGGCATGTCAGCAACTTGCGACAATTGTTCATGCACCGATCCCAATCTGTTGTTGTGAAAAACAGGGACCCCGGCGCGCCGGGGGTCTTCCTGGTGATTGTTCCCGTTTTTCAGCGACTCGTATTTCCTTTCCTGTCGTTCGCCTTATAATCGGGGCAGGCTCTTGTGAGGGGAATTCGTACCATGCTCGAGATATTGGGTCGGCCTCAGTCAGTTTGCGGTGGCGTTTCGCGGCGGCAACTGCTGCAGGCGGGTGGAGCGGGACTGTTCGGGCTGACGCTTCCGAACCTTTTGCGAGCGGAAGAGGTGTCTGCGACAACGCGTCCTCGGGCCAAAAATGTCATTTTCCTGTTCATGTTCGGCGGCCCCAGCCAGCTCGAAACGTTTGATCTGAAGCCTGAAGCGGCGAGCAAAATCCGTGGGCCGTACTCGCCGATTGCCTGTCGCACGCCTGATTTGCTGATCTCTGAAAAGCTGGGGCGCTGTGCCGCGATCTCCGACAAATTTGCTGTCGTCCGCACGATGTCTCATCACTACTATGACCACAGCGGCGGGGCTCACTACGTTCAAACGGGAAAACGCTGGCATATCCCGCTCGGGGGTGGCTTCAATGCGACTCCGCAAGACTGGCCTTCGATCGGTTCTGTTGTCGAATACCTGGCGCAAAATCCGGTCGGACGCAAGGCGTCTGATGTCCCGGAAACGAGCGACCTGCCGAACTATGTCGTACTGCCAAACAGCCTCGGCAAGATTCAGACGTATGCAGTCCAGTTGAAACGACCTGGCGAATACGGCGGATGGCTGGGCCGGGGCTACGACCCGATCACGACCTCGATCGATAAGAAGGATGCGACCGATAATCCGTACTTTCGATCCTGTACCGACGACGAACTGACTTTTCAGATCGACGGCCTCGTCTCTCAAGAGGCAATGTCAATCGATCGACTCAGTCGCCGTCAATCGTTGCTCACGCAATTCGAACGGCAGTTGGGACGACTCGAAAGTGAAAAAGCACTGTCGGCATACGACCGGTTCCAACGACGTGCTCTGTCGCTGGTAGCCTCGCAACGAACGCGTCAGGCGCTCGACCTTCGGCAGGAACCCGCCGCCGTACGCGATCGATATGGGCGGCACTTGTTCGGTCAATCGACATTGATGGCACGGCGACTGGTTGAAGCGGGTGTTCGCTACGTGACCGTCCACTGGGATTCTCCCGACGGATACAGCTGGGACTCGCATTTGAACAGCAAGGATGTCGGAGACCACCTGATTCCAGGACTCGATCAAACGCTTTCGGCATTGTTGATCGATCTGGACGAACGAGGAATGCTCGACGAAACCCTGGTGGTGTGTCTGGGCGAAATGGGGCGTACACCGACCGGTAACGCCAACTGGGGTCGCGATCACTGGAGTATCGTCTTCCCTGCCGTGCTGGCTGGCGCGGGAATTCGCGGCGGCATCGCACTCGGCCAGACCGACAAGGATGCCGCCTATGCCGTGACATCACCGTACGGACCCGAGGACTTTGCTGCGACAATTTACCACGCGTTGGGGATTGACCCCGAGATGCGACTTCCCGACACGCAAGGCCGCCCCGTCAGCCTCGTTGAAAACGGCAAGCCGATCCTTGAACTCTTCGGGTAAACGTCCGTCTGTTCCGCTCGCGGGCAGGAACGAGGCATTGACATAGAAGCACGTTTCCGAGGATTGCACAGGAACACGGCGGCAACTTCAAATTTCTTCGTGAGGTTGCCGTGCACCGTGTTCAGGCAGCATCCAGTCCCGGATT
>JANXOO010000123.1 GCA_025353525.1 Schlesneria sp.
CTTCCTCGATGTTCACGAGCAGGATCGGGCGATCACCGGAAATTCCAAAACGCCACAGCCCGCTTTGCGAACGTCGATTGGCTCGGAATGCCGCTTCTGTGCCTCGCGTTTGCATTTGCGGAAACTGGATCAGCGAGGCAAGCTGCTGGAAGCGTTGCGCCTTGGCTGCAGTCAGGTGCAGGTGGTGTAACTGCACCTGATTGAAGACCCACGCCAACTCAAACGCTCGCAGAACGCTGCGTTGTTCGTGGAATTGGTCAGACAACCGAAGCGCTTCGTCGCGTGAGGTCGCCGTCCCGGTCGTGAACGCGATCGAAACCGACGAGTTCGCGGGTATTGTCAGAGTGCACCGCAATGAAAATACGGGATCGAGAACGGGCCCCGCGGTTCCCGTCAATCGTACACCGGGTTCCATGGCTGCAGGTGACTGCAAGTCGCGTCCCCGCCCTAAAAACTTTTCGCGACATGATTCAAACTGGACATCTTCGTTCGCGGTATCGGGACTCGCCAGCACATGCACACCCCATATCGTCTCGCCGCCGTGTTCACGGGGCCGCCTTTTTGCCAGAATTGCTGTTTCCTCTGGCAGATACTCCGTTTCTATAAAAAGTTTTTGAAACGCAGGGTGCGCCAAATCTGCGGCTGGCGTCGTCAACACGACTTCGGCATAGCTGGTGATTTCCAGTTCGCAGGGCCGGTCACTGCGATTGGACAGCTTGAGTTGTCGATGTTCGACGTTTTGATCGGGGCTGACGGCGATCTCAAGGTGCGTCTCGATCTGACCGTCGCGACGCCGGTATTCCGCTTTGTCGATGGAATAAATGACCTCGTAGTAATCCGGCCTTTTGCACGTCGGCTCGTATGTCGCTGACCAGAACTGATTCGTCGTACAATTGCGTATATAAATGAATTGTCCACCTCGATCACTCAATCCGTCACGTCGCCAACGGTTGACGGCCACTGGCCCACACAGACTGTAGCCACCGCCCGTATTGGTCACCATCACTGAGTAGGCGCCGTTCGAAAGCAAGTGAGTCTTCGGCGACGGCGTTTCGTATCCCGACAATCTGCGACTGACCATGGTTTGCTCGGGCACATCTTTCCGGACTTCTGTTGTTTCGTCCTCGTGTGGCAAAAGCATCGGCGCAACGGATGGAACCGACTCTTGCAGCAGAAGCTCCGTGGCCCGCACGATGGAATGGGCGTGGAACCGGCGAACAATCACCTGATCCAGCAAAACATTCGCGATCGCGGCGATCCCCATGGCCTGATGATGGGCCATATAACAGCGAACCGGCAACGCCTTGTGACCAGGGGGAACGCGCGCAGGACTGTAATCAACGGCGTCATAAAACCCGAATCGGCCATACGCACCTTCTTCGGCCAGACGTTGCAGATTGGATACGGCTGGTGACGGAGCGATTGCCAGTGCGAGCATCGACGCATAAGGGGCAATCACCATATCGTCACTCAGACCTCGCTTCAAACCCAATCCGGGAACGCCGAACGATCGATAGTTGTAATCAGAATTGATGGCCAGCGCGGCAAAAGCCGATTCAGAAACGCCCCAGGGTACTCCGCGTTGCTGGCCATACTCGCGCTGCCGAGCCACCGCAGTTTCGCACGCCTGAGACAACAACGACCCGGCGATGTTCTTCTGAAACAAAACGGGCATCAGGAACTCGAACATCGTTCCACCCCACGACAACAGACCCGGTCGACCAGCAGTCACCGTCATTTGCCGTCCCAAGTGGAACCAGTGCTTATACGGTACATCCCCTTTGGCAATCGCCAGATGACTGCTTAATCGAGCCTCGGAACAGAGCATGTCATAGTGCGAACGATCGAGTTTTCCATTCTCCACATTGAAACCGATTGCAAACAGCTGTCGTTCAGGATTGAACAGAAAATCAAACTTCATCGACAGCGCCATCTGTTCAGTCAATTTGCCAATCGCGCGGCATCGCGACTTCAAGGCGAATGCACCGTGCGCACCCGCATCGATCGCAGAGGTGAACCGGGCGAACAGATCGGTCTGTCCACGATCAGGGACATTCGCATTGCGTTGCGAGTACCAAAGCCGTCCCGAATTCTGCAATTCGGAGGCAATTTTCTTGGGCAGGTCGAGCATTTGATCGATACTCTGAACTTCGTTCAGTGATGTCTCGATAGCAGCCCATTCTCTCGCGACCACGTCTGATCGTTCTACCCCGCCAGGTTGTTGACTGAATTCGAAAAAGGCCGGGACCCACGGGACCAGAAGTTGCCAATCGGCTTCAAGCCCGTCCAGACACGTCAGCAGACTTCGAACAATTGGCTCGACATCGGCAGTGGGGTGCCGGTGCGATTCGACGAGGATCCGAAGCAACGGCTCAAGTTCGCGCCCAAATTCCCGAAGGACCGCCGCGGTCGTATTTCGCTCGTTCCAGGTCCGGGGAATATGGTTTAACAAGTCGGCGTGTCGCCCCAGCGAGGCCGTCAGATTATCCAGAGGAGGGCTGATCATTCGCGCGCCGCGCGGCTGCAGACGATCACAGGCCCGTGACGCCTGAACAAG
>JANXOO010000133.1 GCA_025353525.1 Schlesneria sp.
CCTTGATCGACCGGGCGGTCACAGCAAACCTGGCTTATCCCTTTCAACTGGAACTATGTTCCTGAGCATCGGAGCAAAAAACTTCTCATCAGGTACCGCGTGTGACCTATGTTCCAAAAACATTCCGGTGTTCCCGAGGTCGTAATACGCACTTCGCAGAACGCCCCAAACATCGGAACAATTCGCTGCGGCCAAGTCGGGAAGTGCAATGAATTCTAAACTGGACGAACGATGGCAATTTGCCGGGTCTGGATTGCTCGCGATGCATGGAATACCGGAAGTCGTTCCGATCAATGATGCCGTTCGCAATCACACGTCCGAAGTCTATTGGGATTGGCGCAAATCGTTTGAAAGTGATCCTCTGGCGACCCCGCTTCAGCACCCGGATCTTGTCCTGGCAGAGCTGGCATCTACGAGTGGCGAGTCGACACAAAAGCCGGTTCTGGTTCGTGGCGGGATTGGTCGCGGAAAAAACAGCTACGCGATCCTGATCCCGAAAACGATCCGTACATCGCAAATGGGTGGGGTTGGTCCCGACTGGAAACTGCAGGGATTGCGTCTGGCTGGCGGTCGAATCCTTGGGAACACGGATTCGGCAGAACTGCAGAAGCATATTCTGAAGGCGGCCGCGAGCTACGCCACAAAGGCGAGCGCCGATTTCCTTCTGATCGAAGATCTGAATGAATCGACGCCACTGTTTGATGTCGTGTACGACCAGTCGGCGCATGGATGCCTGCTATTCGTAACACACGATTTTCAACGTCGACACTACATCGATTTTCCGGCGACAGAAGCCGAGTACGCCAATTCGGTTTCCAGTCACAGTCGAAAACTGTTTCGCCGAGCACTGAAGAAGTGCCCCCATGCGCAATTGGAACGAATCACCGGCGTTGACCAGATCCCTGGATTTCTGGATTCCGCGCACGAGATTTCCAGGCACAGTTGGCAATCAAATCAATTTGGCATGCGGATTCGAAACGATGAAAAAGAAATGAGACAGTTAACATCGCTCGCAGCGAACGGGTTGCTGCGGAGTTACGTGTTCCGGATCGACGGTACTCCGGTGGCATTTGCGATCGGAAATCAACATGTGAACAGCTTCCGATACGAAGAGACGGCGTTCCATCCCGAGTTCCGCCATTTTTCGCCGGGTCGAACGATGCTCCAGTTAATTATCGAGGATTTGTTGCGTCACGATTCGCCGAAGACGTTTGACTTTGGATTTGGAGACGCCGAGTACAAGCAGCAGTTTGGCAATCGCGAATCACGTTCGGGAACCTTGTGGCTCGTACCTCCCGGTTTACGAGCAAGGCTGGCACTGACACATTTGAATGTCTGCCGCCAGTTCCGGTCAGCCGTGTACACTCGGATCAGGCAGTCGAGCCTGGGGACAATCGCGCGACAATGGCTTCGTTCCCCTGCGGTCGTGCAAGTCACCCGTGAAAAGGCTGGATCTGAATCAGACTAACGCGTACGACTACTGCGTATTACGTCACGGCCCTTTGATCAAACCATTGTGCTTCTGGATCAGGTCTTCAAGGCGGCGAACGTGCGATTCGCGTTGACCGGCAGGCGCTGATGCGTGAAAGTCTGTCTTTCGT
>JANXOO010000148.1 GCA_025353525.1 Schlesneria sp.
GACCGCTCGGGACACACTGGTGATCGACCACATCTGGCTGGTCCGGCATCTGACCGGAAAAGCGACAGCGCGACTTCCTTCGGGTGTCGATATCGAAAACCTCGAATCCGCCGGGATGTTGGGACTTGTCGAGGCTGCCAGACGCTACGACCCGACTCGCGGAGTCGATTTCAAATCATTTGCAGCGCTCCGGATTCGCGGAGCGATTTATGACGAAGCACGTCGTAATTGTCCGCTTCCGCAAGAAGTCATGCAGCGAGTGGCGCTGATTGCGAAAGTTCAGGAACAACAATCCTCTCCGATGACCGTCGACGACCTGATGGCCGAGACGGGTCTTACACGCGATGACATTCTGGACACATTGGTGGCGATGCGTCTGGTCCGAATGCAATCACTGGATCAGATCGTCGTTGACCCGATGCATCGATCGGACAACTCGCCTGACGCGTCGATCGTATTGTCGGAACAAAAACGCCAATTGGCCGATGCAATCACGGCGCTACCCGAGCGTGAACGAATCGTTGTGACGCTGTATTACGTGGAAGATTTGCGACTTAAGGAAATCGGAAAGTTACTGGATCTTTCTGAATCCCGAGTGTCGCGAATCCTTGCGGCGGCCCATTTTCAGTTGCGAATGCACGTCGGAACGGGGAAAGGGGACTCGCTATGACCGATCGAAGTGAACCGGGCCGCGTTCTTGATACAGGGCGTTCGGTTGTTGTTCCCGGAAGTCGCGTCTTCCGTTCGATGGAAGTCGCACACGTGGGGGGACGACAAGGGCATTCGCAACACGGGGTTCCCGCGATCGAACTCGTGACGGAAGACAACGTCGTACGCGCCGTCGATGTCACGTGCTCGTGCGGACAAAAAATGCGGCTGTGGTGTTCGTACGAAACCGGGGCGGGGTCATGAACCGGAATACGATCAAGGGGCTTGGCCCGCTGACTGCGTTCATCGCCGTGTGGCTCATCGCGGTCGATTCTTCGCTGTTGCGCGGACAACGCGACGGAAGCGAGATGGTTTTCGAAGCACCCGTTCCCGTCGGCACCGAACCGGTCTCTGGCCAGCGCATTCCGCAGCCATTGCCGACGCTCGCACAACGTACCAATTCCACGACCGGATTCGCTCCTCAGAAAAAGGCCGTGACGAGTCCGTCAGGTGTCACGCAGGCGGGTGGAACCGTTAAAACAGGTGTCACTCAAACTGGTTACGGCACGGCGCCGCGGACCCCCTCGACGGGACGAAATGCGACCGGAATCACCCAGGTTGGCGGAACTCTGTCGTCACCGAGAACTGCCATTCCAGGGACCGAACCAAAACGGATGATCCCGGCCACGACGACCAGTGCGGCACCAATCACGACTGTTCCATTGGCCCCACCGGGTGTGACTTCGAACTCGTCGATTCCTTCGACTCAATCGGGCCGCGTGGTTCCCGTCCAGGCGACGGCAGGTGCCGGATCCGGCGTGACGACTGCCGGGAATCATGACCCGTTGCAAGTGGTGACTCCTGATGGAATGGACACCGCTCTGCGACGCAATCGGCGAGAACCTGCTTTTCAACCGATCCAGATGACTCCGACCGATCGAGGGATGCAGCCTCCGTTTCGGGGAAGCATCATGGGATTGAATTTCGGCGAAACGCCGGTCGAGCGGTTGATACAGACGCAGACTGCGATGCGAGAAATGGAACAGCAAAACGAGGAACTCAGGCAACTGAATGCCGGTTTGCAAAATCGGATCAAGGAACGCGAAGAGCAAATGCTGGCCGCTGTGCGCGAGATCAAAGTGGCTCGCAAGGAATTAGCTCTTGCGAAGAACGATCTCGAACGCTCGAAGAAGGAGTTGCAAAACCTGCACGATCGCGTCCGCACAGCGGAACGCGAACACGCTGCCGTGCTCCGGTCGATGGGCCCGTTGTTGCAGCAGTTGCTGGAATCAGACGATGTCAGTTCGACGCCACCGAATTCTGCGGAGTGAGAAATGTTTTCACGGATCGCTACGATTTCGATGGCACTGTGTCTGACTGCCGGCTGTCTCAGTCCCCAGTCCACATCTTCGTCGTCTGATCAAGCCGTCTCATCGTTGCCGCGATTCATTTCGCGACGGTTCGAACGGAATTCAGCCGTCCAAAATCGGCCTCCTGAGCAAGTCACCGCACCCTTTCAGCGATTCGTGGCGCAGAACTTCGATTGGACATCGGTGCAACGGGTTGTACTGATGCCCCTGTCAAATCAAACCGCGTATTCTCGCGTTGGCGACGAGTTGTTTTCCAATCTGGCGGCCGAACTGCAGAAAGCCGGTCGTTTCGATGTCGTGACAGCTACGAACGAAGATCCGGCGGCGCGGGCGCGAGACATCTTCCGCAGCGGCGAATTCAACGAAATCGAGCTGTTACGAATCGCGCGCGAGTACGGTGCCCAGGCAGTCGTTTTTGCAAACGTGACGCAGTATCAACCGTATTCGCCCCCTCGAGTGGGACTCTCGTTGCTCATGGTGAGTCCTGCCGAGGGGATCGCGATTGCGTCGATCGACGGACTGTGGGATGCCCGCGAGAAAGAGACAGCGCGGCTCGCTCACGCGCAATTCAACCGGACCAAAATGTGGCCCAAAAGCCTGATCGACACCGATCGCGCCATCGAATCGCCCGAAGTCTTTCAGCGATTCGTCTGTGAACAGATCGCCTCGTCGTTGATTCCGTCGGCTGGCTTCCCTGCGACCCTGCCTGCCGGAGGTACCATGCCTGGAGGTGCCTTGCCGGCCGGAATGATGCAAGGCGGAATGATGCCCGGCGGTACGATGTCTGATGGTTCCGTACCGGGTGCTTTTATGCCTTCCGGACAGGCTGGTCCTGAAATGGGCGAAATCCCGCCTGTTCCGCCATCTTCGATGAGCATTCCGTAGAATCGCGCCAATCCTTACGAAGCGTCTCTGATTTTCCACGACTTTTTCTATCGCGAGCAAGGATGTCCGAATTCCTTCGACTAACACTCACGTCAGAGCTCTCCCCACCGTTCGTGAGGCGGAAAAATCGTTATGGACATCGCAACACTCGTCGGACTGATCTTCTCGCTCGGTATCGTGATCGGGGCGATGTATCACCAGAAGCACGGCGATTTGATGGCATTCTACAGCACCGAAGGGGTGCTGCTGGTGATCGTCGGAGCCATGTTTGCCACGATGATCAGCATGCCTATGCGCAATTTCATGTGCATCTTCGGCGTGACAATGAAGGTCTTCCTGATCAAGGAAGTCCGGATGGGCGATGCCATCCTGAAGCTGGTCGAATTTGCAGGTGTCGCACGCAAGGACGGACTGCTGGCACTGGAAGGTCGCATGGCCGAGATTTCCGACCCCTTTCTGGCGAAGGGTTTGCGGATGGTCATCGACGGTCAGGACCACCACGATGTCGAAGCGACGTTGCGCATGGAACTGTTTGCAATGTCGGAACGTCACGGAATTGGCAAAAAGATCTACGCACTGATGGGAAACTACGCCCCGGCGTACGGACTGACGGCGACGATTATCGGTCAGGTCGTCATGTTTTCCAGCATGGGTGGCGACATTGCGGCAATCGGTGCCGGTTTGTCGGGTGCGTTGTTGGGGACGTTGTACGGTTCGCTGTTCGCCAACGTGGTCTGCTTGCCATTTGCGGACAAGCTGGGCATACGAGCCAATCAGGAAATGCAGTTGAAGGAACTGTACGTTCAAGGAATTATGGGGATTGCTGCGGGAGATTCGCCAACAGCCCTCAAACAACGGTTGTTGAGTTTCCTCGACGGTCGCACGGCGACGAAGATCGAAGAGACCAAGTAGTCGGAATCTGTTACTGCGGTTTGGCAATCGTTCCCGTTTTTCCGAGAAAGTTATTCGATGTCTGGTCCACACAAAAAAGGCGGACACGAAGAAGGTGGCGGACACGCCCCCATGTGGATCGTCAGCTTCGCCGACATGGTGATTTTGCTGATGAGCTTCTTCGTGTTGCTCTTGTGTCAGGGTCAGCAAAAATCGACAACCGACGACGAATTATTGAAAATCCTCGCTTCGGTGAAAGTCGGCTTCGGATATCGACCGACGCCAGGATCGAAAGACAAGATGGATATCGCAGCGTTGCAGGTTCTGTCCCAAAAGGGGAAGGCCAGCCTGGTTCCGAGCGGAATGCATTGGCTGCCCGCCGCGATCAACGGGAAGCAGGTCAAAGAACGCGACAACTTTCTGAAGGCGCAATCGAACGTCGGCAAGCCGGTTCGTTTTGCTCGCGATTCTGTCACGCTTTCAAAGTCAATCAAGGCCGAACTGGAACAGGTGGCCGAAGTCATTCGGCACCACTACCGGATGATCGTGATCCAGGGTCACTGTTCGCAGGACGAAGCATCGCGCGATCCGC
The DNA here is from genome assembly GCA_025353525.1 of Schlesneria sp. Lineage (GTDB taxonomy): Bacteria > Planctomycetota > Planctomycetia > Planctomycetales > Planctomycetaceae > Schlesneria. The sequence goes on from JANXOO010000148.1 coordinate 4,387, forward strand.
AAGAAGGGCACGACTTGTCATTTCGCCGGGGCCTGGCGGTCAGAGCGGCGCTCGAAGACTACGGAGTGGGGGCGGCACGAATGAGGATCGTTTCTTGCGGCTCACACGAAAAACTGAATGACATTGGTGCAAACGATCACCAGGTGGCTGTTGTCACGATGGGCTCATATTTCCTGCCAACGGATTTTGATGTCATCGACGAGCGACCCATTGAAAAATCGCCTAAACCCGCAGCCGCAAAGGCGCCCGCTCACGGAGGACACTAGATGAAATTCCACGGATTGGCGACGATCGCATTTTTTACCGTCACATCGACAGGGTTGGCTCAGACTTCGGCTTCATTGCCGAAGGCGAACATGGCACCTGCCAATCGGCCTCCGATGGTGGAAGCTGCTGAAGCAGTGCCCAGGCCCCTTCCGATGGCGGAACCCGATCCCGCTGCAACCATCGAATCGGAACTGCAGCAGTTTCGCAGCGAACTGCGCGAGTTTCAGGAGCTTCGCGAAGAGGTGTCACGAAGTACTCGCGAAACCGGTATCGACAGCGATCGTATTTCGTTGCAGCAGCGCAAGGATTTACTCGAACTGTTAACACGACTCGCAAAAAACGGAATCGGACGAAAGGCACAGGCTGCCAGAACAGCGCCACCGACGGAAATCCTACCGGCACCGATGCCGGAAATGGTCGCCACGCCTGTGATGGAACCGGCAGCTTCCGCGATGACCGATTCGATGTCTGAAAAACCTGCCGAATCCGCAATCGAGATTGACGACAACGTGGCGGACCCGTTCTCGCTCGGGAAAGTCCTGTTTCGATCTGGTGATTTTGTGAACGCCGAGCGCGCATTTCGCAAAGTTGAAGTGACGACTGAAAACGAACCGACACTCAATTACCTGATCGCCACCTGCCTGCGCCGTCAATCGAAATGGAAGTCCGCAACAGAGATTTATAAAAGCGTTGCTGAATCGGATCAGGATCCCGTATTAAAAGACCTCGCCAAGTGGCAGATCGATAACATCCGGTGGCATCGCGACAGCGAATCACAGCTCGAACAAATGCGGATCGAACGCGAGAAGCGGACCGGAAGGCCAAAACCGCCACAAGCGAAAGCCGCGAGCGTCAACAAGACACGCTTGTAATACCGGATCACTGCGGAGATTTTGCCTTGCTTTGAAAAGGTTGGCAGCCTGCGTTGTCGAAAATATGCTGATAACCGGCGGCGTTCAGTGCCAACTTCTCTTGCTTCGAGACCCACCATAGCAAAACTCCGACGCTGAAAAACAGCGTCGAAATGGTCCCCATCATGAACAGAATGCTGATCATATAGGCCTTCGGCTGGGCTTCGTCCGTTTCCAGCGCATACTTGCACATCGGGCACGCCCAGGCACTGGATGCATGGGCCAACAGAAGGACCGCCGGAGTGATCGTTTTCAGAATTCGTTTCATCACAAACCTCATGGGGCCGCACCCGGCCAGTGGTAGAGCATCACATAGATGATAACGCCTGTGATCGACACGTAAACCCAAATCGGAAATGTCACCAGCGCAATCCGCCGGTGCCGCATCCAATCCTGCCGCCATGCACGATATAACGTTATCGACGCGAGTACCGGAACTGCCGCAGCCAAAAAGACATGCGTCACAAGAATGAGAAAGTAGACAGTTCGCAGTGTCGTCCCGGCATGACCGAATTTCTTCCCCGCTTCACCGGTATAGGCACTGAGTGCATAGTGATACGTCAAATAACACGCGAGAAAAACAATCGAAGTCCCGAAGGCGGCGATCATGGTCAAGGCATGCGCCGACCTCATTTTTCGTTTGATAAAAACGTAGCCAACCCCCAGCATGACCCCTGCCAGTCCATTCAGCCCCGCATTCACGGCGGGAAGTGCTGCCGCCCATTCCGGTAAACCGCTCATCAACGTACCTTGTTCCATTTCGTCAACAAATTACTCGGGAGCTCGGCGAGTTCCTGTCGAATCGCAAACGTCTGATGTCCTCGGGTGCCGTGACTGTTTTCGTCGGTGGCTAACTGGTCCCGATTCCGATCGGTTTCGTTTTGCAAATCCGTTTCAACTCTTTACGAAGCCGGGACATCTCTTCTGTTTTTCTTGCGTCGAATTTGTCGATGACACGACCTTCGGCGTTCACCAGCAGAATATTGACGGAATGAATAATCTCGAAGCCAGGTACCCGATCAGGACCTGTCACTTCTTTGACGGGCATTTTGAAACTCCGCTGAATCAGGCCGTAGATTTCGGCCTGTTTCCCCGTCAAAAATTTCCAGCGTTCGAAGTCGGCGCCCTGCGAAATGCCGTATTGCTTCAACACGTCTGGCGTGTCTCGTTCGGGATCGACGGTCAGTGTCACCAGTTTGAAATCGTAATCCTTCAGACGATCCTGCAATTCTCGCATCTGCATTGTGACGTTCGGACACGGACCCCGACAAAAAGTAAAAA
>JANXOO010001432.1 GCA_025353525.1 Schlesneria sp.
CCAGCGTGTCGGCGTTGGGCTGCTTCTGCACCGTCATCATGACAGCGGGGCCGCCGCTGATCTTCCTCGTCGTATGTTCCTTGTCGGACTGGACACCATCATCGCGCTGTCGGGCTGTTTGATCTTTGTTGTGAACGAAATCACCGTGATCGTCCGCCAGTGGGGCTGCTTGTGAGTGCTCGTGCGGCAGCGATTCGCGAACGGCGGCATCCACGTCAGGTTCAAGCTTTACCCATGCGCTACCGTCGCCCCGCTTAATCGGTCCGCCGAAGCGGACTTCGGCCACGTCCTTGATCCGCACGGGCATCGGATCGCGCCAAACAACTGGCGTGTTCTCGATCTCTTCCAGCGTGAGGCTCTGTCCGTTGATACGCAGCAGCGACTCTTTCGGCGAGCGTACGACAATGCCGCCTCCGGCAATCACGTTCGCCTTTTTCGCAGCCGCGACGAGTTGATCCAGTGTCACGTTTTGAGCGGCCAGCCGCGCAGGCGACGTGACGATTTGATACTGCTTGAAGATGCCGCCCATCACCGTGACCTGCGACACGCCTGCCACTGCCAACAGTCGATTGCGAAGGGTGAATTCACCGAGAGTGCGAAGTTCCATTGCTTTAGCGGCTTGTTCTTCGGGAGACTTTAGTTCGGCGGTCGAGCGCAGGCCGAGCAGCACGATCTCGCCCATGATCGACGAAATCGGAGCCATCACCGGATTGGAGTCCCTTGGCAGTCGTTCACGGGCCAGTTGCAGCTTCTCGGACACGATCTGCCGGTCGCGGAAAATGTCGGTGCCCCATTCGAACTCGACCCACACAATTGACAACCCAATACCCGATGCCGACCGCACACGCTGCACCCCAGTTGCCCCGTTCAGCAGGAACTCGATCGGTCGGGTGACGAGTACCTCGACCTCTTCCGGGGCCAAACCGGCTGCTTCGGTCATAATGGCCACGGTTGGCCGATTCAGATCCGGGAATACGTCGACTGGCATTTCCCTTAGTTGAATGACGCCGTAGACCACGACGACGAGCGCCGCGATCATCACGAGCAGGCGATTCTTCAGGGAGAAAGAGATAATCCAGTTCAGCATAATCGCTCTTTGTTATCGCACAGCGGCGAAGGCGGTTTGGATTTGAGGGACGCCAGCGGTCGCGAGCGATTCCCCAAGAATGAGGCCGCTCTTCACTTCGACGAGACGGTCGTCGGCCCGTCCCAGTTCGATGCGACGGCGGTCGAACGTGCCATCGGCCTTCTGGACGAAGACAAAATTCCGCAGCCCATCCCGGACAACGGCGTTCAAGGGAATGGCCAGCAACGGCGACGGACGATCCGTAGTCAGGATGACTCGCGTCGAC
>JANXOO010000176.1 GCA_025353525.1 Schlesneria sp.
GCGACAGGACTACATTTGGCAGACTCGCCTCCTCTGAGATAGTCGCATTTGAATTCCCTTCAAATTCAGAATCCGCCCGGACGAAACGATTCCCGCGCCGCCATCGATCGGCAGTCTGAGATTGACGAAAACGGTGATCCGTCGAGAATAAGGCCCAACTCGCCGAAACAATCCCTCGTCGCTCACCCCCGAAGAGAAGGGACTCGCATCCCGCTGCGCCTCGATGCCTGTCGCCTTGACGCAAACGGCTATTAGCAAACTCGCACAGCGTTACGTCTATGGAATCAACTCGTATCTCCTACAATGGTTCAGCACCGCTTTTCAGCGGCTGGATCGTGTGCGCCATGTGGGCAGCGTTCGGATTGTCGGTGTTTCCCGTTTCAACGGACGGGGCAGATCCGATCAGAGTTTCGTTTGCGACTCGCACCCCGGCGGATATCTTCGAAACAACATTGTCGCCACCAGTTCGATCGATTCCTCGGCCCTGGTTTTTGCGACAAGCGAGCACGAATTCAAAATGGACTGGTACGGTCGACCCGTCGTCCGGACCATTACTGTTCTCGCGCCAACTCACAGCGCCCGAACAGCGTCCCTTCGAGTCATTTCCACATCGGGTCGATCCGCAATCGCCACGATTCGATGATTCTGCCTTGACGATCGAACGGGATTTCCAGTGGTCAAAACGGAACCGGATCAGCGCATGTGATGATTTGTGCAACTTGCCATTTCGTTGGGGTGATGAAATTGCCTCGCTGGCAACCTGTGAGAATGCCGTTTTTCTGGGAATTGCCGGGGGTGCGGCGGTCATTCTGCATAACAACGTCGACCAGCGTGCAAATCGGGAATACGACCAGAATGGTCCTCAGGGAGGGCACTTTTCCAATACCGTGAAACACGGCGGAGATACGTTCGCCGTCCATGTCCCCTTGATGGCTGGTATCTATGCGACGAGTCTTTGGCATCAGGATGAAGACCTTCACGAACTGGCGCTGACGATGTTTGCCAGCTACAAATTCACCGTCCTCAGCACACTGGCGATACAGTACGGAACAGGGACACATCGTTCCAACGGAGGTTTCCTCAGTTTTTCTGGTGACAGCGGGTTTCCGTCACAACCGACTGCCACCACGTTCGCAATCGCAGCCGTTGTCGACGAAGCATACGGCTGGACCGGCGGAGTTCCGGCATACATCGTGGCGGGATTGATCGGATGGGCCGAGATTGACCAGCACCAGCACACGGTTTCGGAAGTCGCTTTCGGTGCCGCGCTTGGCTATGCGATCGGAAAATCGATCGGGGCACTTCACTACCATCCCGATACACCCTTCAAACTGGTTCCCTTCTCGGACATCAATACCGGAACGCAGGGGATGGGATTCGAGTGGAGGTATTAATTCAGTCGCGATGGACCTGGATTCGTCGCGCGTGGCATCGGTATGCCAACCGTATATACTCCGCGATCTCGCAATTCGGGAATACAGTTTCGCCGAGTCCTCGGCCAAGTCGATTGCGATCTCTGTCGCCCGGGCTCGAATATGCCGACCGTCAATATCGCAACTCATTTGAAGGAGATGGCCGAACAACACCCTTCCCGATTGGCGGTGATATTCCCGACGACTCGCAAGCGATTGGGTCGAACGGAATATACAAGTCAGTCGTACGAGGCGCTCGATCGTGAAAGTGATTTTGTTGCAGCGGGACTCGATGCAGCGGGGATCGGACGAGGAACCAAAACGGTCTTGATGGTTCCACCCTCTCCCGAATTCTTTACTCTCACGTTTGCACTGTTCAAAGCCGGTGCGGTACCGGTACTTGTTGACCCGGGAATCGGAATCAGGAACCTGGGAAAATGTTTGGCAGAAGCCAGTCCGGAAGCGTTTATCGGCGTGACGAAAGCTCATCTCGCTCGAGTTCTGTTCCGATGGAGCAAACGTTCGATTCGGAAATTCGTTACGGTCGGACGCCGCCTTGGCTGGGGTGGCGAAAACTTGAGAACAATTTCTGATCGGGGTCAGTCACGGCAAACTGATCGTGTCAGTCGAGCGGACCGCTGGCAAGCCGCCGCAACAGAAGCGGACCAGACGGCCGCAATCCTGTTCACGAGCGGCAGTACGGGCGTTCCGAAAGGTGCCGTCTATTCACACGGCAATTTCGAAGCTCAAGTGGCTGCACTCAGGAAAGCTTTCCAGATCGAACCTGGCGAGATCGATCTCTGTACGTTCCCGCTGTTTGCTCTGTTCGCACCGGCACTCGGTATGACGGCCGTTGTTCCTCGAATGAACTTCACTCGACCGGCGAAGGTCGATCCGCGCGAAATTGACGAACCGATCCGGACCTTCGGAATCAACAACCTGTTCGGTTCCCCCGCCCTCCTCAATCGTGTTGGCAGAGACTTCGAATTGACTGGTACAACTCGGCTGCCGCGCCAATCGCAATCGGACGATAAAGGACTCGCCGGACCGAATACTGTAAAAGTCGTCGAACCTCAACTTGCATCATCATCAAAGGGGACCATCCGGCATCTCAACGAATCCGCTCCCCACATCGATCCGGTGAGATGGCCATCGCTTCGACGAGTTCTTTCAGCGGGCGCTCCCGTTTCCCCCGCGATTCTCGAACGATTTGCAAAGCAGCTTGCACCGGGCGCACAAATCTTTACACCCTACGGAGCGACCGAATCGCTGCCAGTTGCTGTCATCGGCAGCAACGAAATTCTCGACGAGACCCGTTATCAAACTGCCGAAGGGGCAGGAACATGCGTCGGTCGCCCAGTCGAGGGGATCGATGTCGCGATCATTCCGATTTCCGACGATCCGATTCCCGTTTGGCACGAGTCACTTCGATTGCCGCAGGGAGAGATCGGCGAAATCGTCGTGCATGGCCCGATGGTGACTCAGCAGTATTACCAACGCCCCGATCTGACGGCACTCGCCAAGATTCCGGATCCAACCACAGGAAGAATGCGGCATCGAATGGGAGATGTCGGGTATTTTGACTCGACGGGCCGGTTGTGGTTTTGCGGACGCAAATCACATCGCGTCGTCACGACCGACCGGACATTTTTTACAGAACCCGTTGAAGGAATCTTCAATTCCCACCCAGGCGTCTTTCGATCCGCACTTGTCGGAGTGACCCGCGCAGGATCAGTTCAGCCAGTCCTGTGTGTCGAGCGTGAATCGGGCCATCAAACGAATGGCAACCGCAGGGCTATTGAAAAACGGATGATCGAAGAATTACTGGACCTGGGATCCCGATTTGAGAAGACAAGGCCGATTCAAACAATTCTGTTTCATTCGAACTTCCCGGTGGACATCCGTCACAACTCAAAGATTTTCCGGGAAAAGCTGGCGATCTGGGCCATGAAAAAGCTGGAATCGCGACATTAGTCCGTCTTCGCTGGAGTTCAGGCTTGAGCCTGTCCTCTCCGGACTCCAACCGTCAGTCCACCCTGGTACGATGTCAGCCGTCAGTTTGCATCAGGATCGGCGCATCAACAATAGTCGCAAATTGATGATGTCGCGACATCACTGAATGATTGAGTCAATTTCAGTGACAAAGGTTCTGACAGTCAATGATGCCCCGGTCCCTGGTGCCACAACACTGAAGCAGCGTTTTACGAAAAAAAACAAATCTCAGGTCCTGCGGGTTCTTACTTTTTCTTCCTTGCGTCTTTGGTGTGTCAGGCAAAGCCTGGCGTTTCTTATCAGTTGAAAGGAACTGATCGTGTTATTTTTCTTTATCGGGTCGGTCGAGTCAACGCTTGACCGAAAAAAAACTCACTGCAATCCGCAAATCGGGACAAAAAGGGAGCCCACATGGGTCACTTGAATGGATCGAACAAACCATCACACGCCTCGGTTTGGCATCGACGCTCAGAAGCCGAGGGCGATGACTCAGCCAACCTGGTGCCGGGCCTGACGTTTGGGTCCCGTTTTGTCGCCCATTGAACGGACTTGTGACGCTGTTTGGGACGCATCGATGAAGGGACGCAGGCAATGGGGCTTGTCGTTCCGACCGCCGCGTTGATAGTCTCGCCACAATGATTCCGCCACATCAGCGGCTGGCAATCGCCTGATCGCGATGAGGTACTCGAACAGCAGTTCGATCAAACGACCGAGCGGGATTCCGGACGTCCTGGCTTCGCGATCAAAATACCATGCGACGAATTGACGGAACGCGACAAACGGTGAAACCACGATGCCATCATCCGAACGGGCAATGCTTGCATCGTCACCCGGCCTCGCCCAAAGCATCGGCAGCGTTTCGACAAAGTTTCCACTGTTGGCGATCGTATCCCAATACCTGGCAAATCGCCTCAGTTCCTGAATGGCCGAGAAATTGAGCAAACTGTTCGACAGAATTTCGTACGGAGGATGCGGGCTGTAAACCATTTGCCACGCTCCGTCGTGCCTGGTAATCGGAGTTCCCCGCAACCGCTTCAGAATTCCGACCTGAATCTCGTGCGGACCGAGTCTCACCAGTCGGTCGAAACCGGCGGCAAAACTTTCCACAGATTCGCCGGGCAGGCCAACAATCAAATCGGCATGAACGTGGACCCCCGTGTGCTCGCGCAACCAAACCAGATTCTGTTCGGCAAGACGATTGTCCTGACGACGACTGATCAGTTCGCAAACTTCTTCGTTGAAAGTCTGGATGCCGACTTCAAACTGCAACGCACCCGAAGGGAAGCGAACAATCAAATCCTTCAGCGATTCGGGAAGTCGATCCGGAATCATCTCAAAGTGCAGGAACAGTCCCGGTTCAAGGCGATTCAGAAAAAACTCGAGTATCGCTTTCCCCACTTTCAGATTGAGATTAAACGTCCGATCAACGAACTTGAATTGACGGGCTCCGCGACGCAGTAATAATTCCATTGCTGCCAGGAATTGTTCAAGCGGAAACTGCCTGACCGGGATATCGAGCGCCGACAGACAAAACTCGCACGTAAATGGACACCCTCGCGATGCTTCGACATAAATCACGCGGTGAGCGAGATCGTCGTCAGAATACAAATCATACGGTAATACGAGATCGGCGAGAGTTGGCAATGGTGCGGAGATCAACGATCCAGTGTTGATCGGGACAATATCGAGCACGTCGACGGCTCGTTCGAGTCGACTGGACGGATCAAGGTATTCCCGGCAGAAACGGGCGAAGGCCATGTCGGCTTCACCGGATATCACGTGGTCCGCCAGTCGAACGATTTCCTGTTCGTCCGCTTCATAACTGACCTCGGGGCCACCTAAAACTACGACGATTCCGGGACAGACCCGTTTAAGGTCCGCAACCAATCGCGTTGTCTCGGTCACATTCCAGATATAAATCGACAGCCCGACAATCCGCGGTTGATGCGCGAGAATCGCATCCAGAATCTCGAGTGTTGGCTGCTGGATGGTGAATTCCAGTAACGCCGTTTCGCTCTGCAATTCTCCCATATTCGCCAACAGATACCGCAATCCGAACGCACAGTGGATGTAACGGGCATTGAGCGTGGCGAGGACTATGTCTGCCATAATGCATCAGACTTCGTGCGACATGTGTTGAGACATTTGCAAAACCTTAACACCTGGGGGATGCCCTGCACGATTTTCCAGCCCTCTGTGCAGAAACCGGATTTCAATAGACACTGCACAGTCGTAAAAGACAGATCACGGAATGGCGACCTCGCGGTGGAATTCCAGGTTGCCAGTCGTGTTCCGACTCGATTTGCGAAACGCGACCCCAGTCGATACCTCGTTCTGTACCATGACCCGTCTAGCCGCCCAACTGCCGACGGAGATCTTCAAATTTGCTTTGCAACGACTGAAAATCGTCACGGACAGACGCGAGTTCGTCCTTGAGTTCCCGAACAGCCGATTCGAGACTCGCAATCCGTGCCCCGCCATCGCCGCCCGTTGCATTCGTTTGGACGTCGTTTGAACGGCGGACAACCGGATCTGAATTTGGTCTGATGGCGGCGACCGTTTCTTCGGCGTCGTCAGACCGATATTCCGCCAGTGGTTCGCGATTTTCGTTGTGAGGATACAGGTCGTGATCGACTTCGATCCCGCGACGTTCGAGCGATCCGTTGGCTCGCACCAGTCCGGCAGACATCAGTGCCTGCAACTCGCTCCGCAGGTCCTCTTGCGAATCGATCGCGACCATCCGGCTGGCACGTGTTCTGAGTTCGCCGAGTTGCTGTTTTCCTCGCAACATTAACTCCGTCACGATCGCCAGTTGCTTCTCGTTTAAGGCAGTCTTGTGTCGCATATAGTGGCGATAGCGTTCCGTACGACCACTCTCGGTATGCAAACACCCGACAAGCCCCCGTTCCTGCAACTGCAACAGCGTTTCGAGAACGTCGTCTTCGTCGTAGTTGGAAACCGGATCACGATTGCTTTTCTGATTGCAGCCGGTCGTGGCTGCTTTCAGAGTCATCGGATACTGATCGGGAACGGTGAACGCCTTTTCCAGCAACACACCAAGCACCCGCCGCTGCTTGCGGGGCATTTCTTTTAAAGAGACGGTTTCACCGGCGGTTTCATTCATCTTCGGTTTCCTTCACCGGACAAGCATTCGTCTCGTCCTCAAGTTTCAGTGAACGCGTTCATTCGACTTGCAGGACCTGCTGAAAACGGGGGACAGGCACCAGGAAGACCCCCGGCGCGCCGGGGTCCCCGTTTTTCGGACCTCAACCAAAATCCCCTAGGGTATCGCGAGTGCGACAGGGATCGCTTTTGTCGACTTCATTTTGGCAATTCCGGAGCCGTATGTGCCGGGTAATCCGGACTGCTCAGCCCTTCTTTCAGGAACGTTACGAGATCGGCCACTTCATTCGCTGTCAGTTTTAAGGGGAACAGTTCTTCATCGAGTTGCGGATTCGGTGTCCCCCCTTTGATGTAGTGTGAAATCACCTCCTCGAAGGTTTTCAAACTTCCGTCGTGCATATAGGGACCGGTTTTGGCAATCTCGCGAAGCGTTGGTGTTTTGAATGCACCGCGATCGCCGACCGATTTGCTGATGGCAAATCGACCTTCGTCGCCGCCTGGCAAACCGATATTGTGAAAACCGTTGTCCGTGAAATTCGGACCAGCATGACACGCAACACAGTTCGCCTTGTTGAAAAACAAGGCCATTCCGCGTTGGGCCGGTTCCGACAATGCCGCCTGATCGCCTGCTTTGAACCGGTCGTAAGGAGCGTTGCCCGACACGATAGTCCGTTCGTAGGCCGCAATCGCCTTCGCGATTCCATCCGAGGTCACATCGGTTCCGAACACCTTCTGAAACTGACTTTTGTAACCGTCGATCAAATTAAGTTTCGCGACGACGGCATCGAGCGTCAGATTCATCTCGATCGGATTCTGAATCGGCCCGAGTGCCTGGTCTTCGAGACTTTTCGCCCGACCGTCCCAGAACTGAAATTTCTGGAACGCCGCATTGATGACTGTAGGTGAACTGCGACCACCTTTTTTCCCTTCGACACCTGTCGCGAACGATTCCCCATTGCTGAAACCTTTGGCCGGGTCGTGACACGATGCGCACGAGACCTTGTTGTCAGCCGACAATCGTCCGTCAAAATAGAGCTGTTTGCCAAGCGAGATCTTGTCGTCAGTCGGCAAATTGTCTTTCGGGTGCAGGATCGGCGGCAATCCGGCCGGCTCCGCCGCAAAACCGGAAATCGACTGCCCCATCACGACAAACAGCGGCACCATCAGCGATCGGAAATGAATCATCGGCAACTTCCTGTAATTTCGCACGTTTGAGCAATCAGCAGCATTAGTCCCCGTGATAAAACGAACCAGTGGACTTCAAGCTGGCATGACGCCGAATCACCATTCTCGGGACAGTCGCAACGCCTTTCAAGTAACAGGGAGGCCCAGTGATACAATATCCTCCAGTGATACAATATCCTGATGTCAGTCCATTCGGACCCAAATCGTCTTCAGGTACTCGGACTCCGGGCACGCTGTGGAAATCGGGTGGTCGGGCGCGGCTCCACCTTTGGCAAAAATCTGGCCGCGTCGACCGACTTCAGGGGCTGCGTTGACGATTTTCGAAAACTCGGACATATCCAGAAGGCCCGAACAACTGCACGTGAGCAGGATTCCGCCGGGATTCACCAATTGCATTGCCAGCCGATTCAGGTCGAAATACTTGTGCCGGCCTTCTTCGATTTCGGCTCGACTGCGGATCAGTTTGGGTGGATCGAGGACCACGACATCAAATTTCTTTCTGTTGCGTAACATGTCGCGCATGTACCCGAATACTTCCGCTTGCACGAAATGGACTTTTGCCTGATTGGCGTTCGCATTTTCGCGCGCCAGCAAAACGGTGTCTTCGTCCAGATCGACCCCGGTGACATCGGCTGCGTTGCCAAGTCGTTTGGCCTGGATCGCGAATCCGCCCGTGTAGCAACAGAGGTCAATAACGGACTTGCCACTACAAAATTCCGCCAGTCGTTTGCGGTTTTCTCGCTGGTCGCAGTAGAAACCCGTTTTATGGCCGCCTGCAAAATTGATGCGAAACCGCGTCCCGTATTCCTGGATTGTCGCTTTTGTCGGAACATCCGCTGATCCGTAGGGTTCGGCTTTAAATCCTTCGTGATCGTGCGACATCGGTGCCGCTCGCAAGACTCCGTGTTTTGTCCCCAACAATACTTCGAGTTGGGCCATAATTGCTTCGGCACGCTGGTACATCCCCAGCGAAAAGCACTCGGCCACCAGAACGTCTCCGAACCGGTCGACGACCAGACCTGGCAGTCCGTCGGCTTCGGCGTGGATCACGCGATACGCCTCGGAAACTTCATCGAGACGCAGCGTTTGGCGACGCAGTGCGACAGCGTCAGCCAGCCGTTCGCTCCACCAGGCGTCGTCGGGTCGGTTCATCCCGGTCCGAAGAACCCGGACGGTAATTTCGGCTTCGGGATTGAACAGGCCATACCCGAGTGTTTCGCCGCTCGCCCCCGTCAATTCGACGAGGTCACCAGGTTGGGCATCGCGAGAAATCTGCCCGAGTCGTTTCCGAAAGATGAATGGATGCCACAGGCCCCCGCCCATGTGAACTTCGACGCGAGGGAGCGGTTCGTTCTCGGGCGGACACAGCGGCCGT
>JANXOO010000228.1 GCA_025353525.1 Schlesneria sp.
CTGCCATATCTCCATAAAGAGTGCAATAACCGACAGCCAGTTCGCTCTTGTTTCCCGTTGCCAGCGGCAGCCAGCCGTGTCGATTGCTGCGAACCATCACGATCGCACCCCGAATCCGAGCTTGCAGATTCTGGTCGGCTAACCCGGCAGGTTCTGCTGCCAGGTCAGGCCCTGCCACCGGAAGAGATTCGTATGCCTTGTGAACCGCATCAATTGGAATAATTTGAGCATCAATGCCGAGTCGGTCAACCAGAGCCTCAGCGTCATCCACGCTGTGGCCGGTGCTGTAGCGACTGGGCATCATGATCCCGTGGACGTTTTTTGCTCCACACGCCTGAGCGGCAATGTAGGCTGCCAGCGTGCTGTCGACACCTCCCGACAGACCCAGCACGCATCCCGTAAATCCCGATTTCCTCATGTAGTCTTTGAGTCCCAGTACAAGTGCGTCGAGTAACTGTGCCGGGACCGGTTCATGCCGATGAGCTATCGCTTGCGGAAGGTGTTTGAGGTCGACGACCTGAAAGTCCGCCGAAAAGCCTGCGAGTTGCTGAACCAGTTCGCCCGCCGAATTGACGACAACACTGTGTCCGTCGAACACAAGGTCATCGTTGCCGCCTGCTTCGTTGACGAAAAGAAACGGAACTTTGTGCCGAGCCGCATGTCGCTTCAGAATTCCTTCGCGGCGAGCCGGCTTGTTTGCGGCAAACGGGCTGGCCGACACGTTGATCAGCACGTCGATCCCTTGCCCTGCAAGTACCGCAACCGGATCAGGCAACCCCGTCGGTTCCGTATGATGAAAGGTGTCGGGCTCGCCCCACCAGGCGTCTTCGCAGATGTGCAAACCGATCCTCAGTCCGCGAAACATCACGGGGACAATGCGATCGGCAGGCCGGAAATATCGTCGTTCGTCAAAAACGTCGTAATTGGGAAGTAGCGACTTGTGAACGGTTGACGCGACGTGCCCTTCGTCCAGAAGACTTGCCCCGTTGGCAATCCGGTTGGCCGGGACGTTCCAGTGCGTCGGATGCCCTACAATCAGGCCCATTCCGGCAGGGATCGCCGCCGCCAGTCGTTCGACTGCCCGATCGCATGCGGAGACGAATCCTTCACGCAACAACAGGTCTTTGGGAGGGTAGCCGGAAACGACCAGTTCCGGGCATACAACAAGTTCCGCTCCTGCCGATGCGGCACGCTCAACCGCCTCGACGATCAATCGGCAATTGCCAGAAAGATCCCCGATGGTGGGGTTCAATTGAGCGAGAGCAATCTTCATTAATCATCACTTTTCGCAAAAGGGAACGGCGCGACGATCATTTGCAAATCCGGATCGACTTTGAAAACCGGACGCCTGGTCACGCCAGCTTGCGACGATAAGGAAATGCCTGAAACAAATCAAACTCAACGACGTACCGGGATGGTCCGGGACGCGTCGTCGATTTCTCGCCATGAGTCGACCGCGCCTGCCGATTACGTCAGCAACAAGTGCGGAACCGGGACCGAAGTTCCTCGACGATCTGCAAACCGCTTATTATTCTGCTCGCGGTCCGGTTTGTGCAAAAGGGGGACAGGCACCAGGAAGACGTGGAGCCTGTCCCTCTTTTGCAATCCCTTTTTCAGCGACCTGAAGGAACGATTGAAAATGTCGACAGATCGTCACATCGCCCGTCGCCAGAAACTCATCCACACTCTTCGCAAGTCGGGCGTGGCCGCTTTGTTGGTCTCTAATCCCAAAAATGTTTCCTACCTGACGGGATTTACCGGCGAAGACTCGTATCTTCTGATCGGTACCAACCTTCTGCAGATTTTCAGCGATAGCCGTTTTGAAACCCAGCTTCAGAACGAGTGTCCGGCAATCCCTGTCGCGATCCGGACAGCCCGCACAACGATGGCCGAATTTCTGGGACAGGAATTGCAGCGGTTCAAACTTCCGTACCTCGGATTTGAAGCGGCATCAATGACCGTCGAGGCGAAGGAATCGCTTGGGACAAAACTGAGTCCTCTCGAACTGGTTCCTCAATTGGGTCTGGTGGAAAACTTGCGCCAGATCAAGGATGCAGACGAGATTGACGAGTTGCGTCTTGCCGTGCGCCAGGCGGAACAAGGATTCGCGCTGATGAAATCGCTGCTGGTTGACGGGATGACCGAACGGCAGGCGG
>JANXOO010000234.1 GCA_025353525.1 Schlesneria sp.
CACTCATTAATTCGTGTACTTTTTGATGGAGAGGGCGTTTGTTTCGGGATGAGGAATTCGTTATTGGTCTTTGTCATGTGGCCAGACGCAGCGACGTGGCGGCTCGGTCGGAGCCTCGCCCTCCCATGATGCGGATTCGCCGTTTCTTGCTTGTCTTCTCTGTGCCTCTGTGCCTCTGTGGTTCACTTCCTCTTTCGACGATTCGCCTTGAAGAAATCCACTGGCATATCAGCAACTTGCGACAATTGTTCATATGCCGATCCTTAGCGGCGGGGTTTCTTGCCGCGTGAACTTCCGCGATTTGACGCGGGAATTCGATTGGTCGGTTTGGATCGCGGCTTCCCGACCCCTTTGATGCGCCGACGATTCGGGTTAACAACTTCACTACTGCGCCGCCAGGACGGGCGTCCCGATGGATCGCTCGATGCGTACTGTTTGAGGACGCGGACTTCGGATGGGGTGAGTGGCCGATAGGCGGCCGTTTCGAGTTCCCCCAGTTTTATCGGGCCGAATGCAACCCGTCGCAATTTCAGGACCTTGTGGCCAACGCGAGCGAACAGACGACGCACTTCCCGATTTTGTCCTTCGGTCAAAACGACTTCCACCAGCGTACTTTTTCCGCTCGATTTCACACGGCGCACATCGCGCATGCGAAACTTTCCCTCGGTGAAATGCAGCCCCTGCCGTAATATTTTGAACGTGTCGTCGTTGGGAACTCCGGCGATGATACAGCGGTAGACTCGTTCGACCTGAAATTTGGGATGAGCCAGCTCGTGAGCCAATTCTCCGTCATTGGTAACGATCAACAGCCCTTCCGACGATTCGTCGAGTCGCCCGACGGAAAACAATCGACCGTGCCAGGGGGGCAGCAAGTCGATCACGCGGGGGCGTCCTTGAGGGTCGGCATTCGAGCAAACGACGCCGACTGGCTTGTTCACGATGAAGTATTGCCGCTTCTGAAACCTGATCCGCTCGCCATCAACGCATACTTTTTGAGCGTCCGGATCGACCTTAATCCCCAATTCGCTGACCTGTTGACCATCGACGGTGACGCGACCGTCGCGGATGTATTCTTCGCAATGTCGGCGCGATCCGATTCCGGCAGATGCCAGCACTTTTTGCAGGCGTTCGATCGAATTGGAGGATTCGTCGGGATCAATCTCATCGTGAGAATCGGGTTCGGGCGGAATTCGCGACATGAGGCAGGCTTCAATTCAGGGGCGGTCCAACGATTAATTTCAATCACACAGCTTACCGCGAATCAGCCGACTGAGGAAGGATGACGCGTGACAACAGAATTGTTGCGTTGCCAAATAGTTCCTGAAAGACGGGGACTGGCTCCAGCGTGCTGCAAACCTGTTTTTGACAGCGAATTGTGATCGGGCGGGAAATGTTTACTGCTTAAGCCCCAACGGGGCGGGACGCTTTCAATCGTGGCGTTTTCATGAACGAAATGGATGAATCGACGCACAATCTGCCCAATCGATCAATCAGTGTCTCGCCCCAACGGGCAACGCCGTGACCGATTTTTGCTCGGCAAAAGTAG
>JANXOO010000313.1 GCA_025353525.1 Schlesneria sp.
AACATGGTGACGAACACCGATAACATGGTGACGAACGATTCGACTGACACCGTTTTGATCCAGGCGGTGCTCGTTGAAATCCAGGAACGACTCGGTGCCAAACGATTCGGACTTTGGTTTGATGGCAAAGTACGCCTTTCGATCGCCGACGATCGCTTGACGGTTGCCGTGGGAAGTCCATTCCTGCTGAACTGGATGCAGAAGCAGTTTCGTACTGAATTGGCAGGTGCTGCCAGTGCAATTATTGGCCTGTCCGCTGTTGTCCAGTTTACCGTCGATGCAACACTGGCGGTCGCGCGTTCTGCGACACTGACAACTGTTGTGACCGGGGCTTCGGACCCCGATTCGCCAGCTAATGGCAAGTCAAACGATGCGAACGCAACGAATTTGGCGAGCGTATGCACTGACGTCAACCGGGGCAAAAACACCGGGAACGATTTGCGGTTGAACGGAGCATCGACGCTCAATTCGAATTCGTCGGTGATTGTCCCGGTTCAGAAGGTGGTTGCGGGTGCAACGACACAAGGTTTGCCCGCCCGGGGACGGCGGCTGGCGGAACTGAACGATTTCATTTCAGGCCCGCAATCGGAACTGGCATTGACGGCCGCCCGGCAACTGGCAAGCGGTCTGCACGTTCCGTTCAATCCTCTGTATGTCTGTGGACCCGTCGGTTCAGGAAAGACACATTTACTGGAAGGAATTTGCCGACAACTTAAGCGTTCGCAGCCTTCAACGAATGTCGTTCTGATTACCGCCGAAGCTTTCGCAAACTATTTTACGCAGGCTCTCAGGGATCATTCGTTACCCGGTTTTCGTCAGCGGTTTCGAGGCGTGGATGTCTTCCTTGTCGACAACGTCGAATTCTTCGAGTCGAAGCGGGTTTTCCAGGAAGAGTTTCTACACACCTTTGCCGACCTGGCCGATCACGGTCGGCAAATTGTTCTCAGCGGAACACGACACCCTCGATTGTTGACGAAACTGAGTGATGAACTGGTCTCCCGGTTTCAATCGGGGCTGGTCTGCCGGCTGGAAACCCCCGATTTGCCGACGCGACAAAAAATCGTCGAAGTGAAGGCGGCACGTTTGTCCGGCGAGTTTGCCCCCGAAGCATTGCAATACATTGCGCAGCGATTTCAGGGGAGTGTTCGCGAACTCGAAGGGGCCTTGAACTGTTTGCAGGCCTACCACGGTATGACGCGAAAGCGTGTCACACTGTCGGCCACGCGCGATGTTCTGGCTGATCTCGAACGAGACTGCTTGCGATTGATTCGTTTGGCAGACATCGAACGCGTGATCTGTAACCTGTTTGGCGTTCGGCCGAAAGATCTTCAGTCGGACAGCCGGGTCCGTACAATCAGTCAACCGCGAATGCTGGCGATGTTTCTTGCGAGAAAACATACTCCGTCTGCCTATTCCGAAATCGGCGAGCACTTTGGCGGTCGCAATCACAGTACCGTGATGTCGGCCGAGCGAAAAGTTCAGCAGTGGCTCGACGAGAACGAGACGATAAAAGTCGCCTCGCAGACATGGTCAATCGGCGAGATACTACATTCGCTCGAACAGCAGTTGCTCGCGGGATGATGTTCTGAACGGCGAATTCCCGGACTGCTGAACGGATTTGTTGTTTTCGCGCACGGATTATTGCGTTTGTCGGATGCACGTTGCCTCAGACGATACCGGGATCCCGCCAATGTCACATCGTTCCGATCAAACAGTTTCCCGCCTTATCCACCATCCCGCGATGTGAGCTGATTGTCAGAAGCAAACAGCAGGTCGAGGTACGAACGTGGTTCGGGGTCTGAAAGTGAAAGCAATCGAGCCAGCTCCCAAACGACGGTTTCAGCTTGCTGCCGATCTTCATCCGTTGCGATCAATTCAATTTCGATGAACTGACCCAGTCCCGGAACGTCGTCGAGCGCTATTTCGAACTGCCGTGAATTCCAGACCAATTCAAATGTATGCCTTCGTTTCTGTACCTCACGAATGAACCGGAACCCGAGCAACGTCACCAATTCGATCATTTGCCTGGCGACGTGATCGCCACCAGAAAAATCGACCTCGATTTCGTGGCGCGTCTTTGCGACCGTACCGAGTACTGCCCCCTTGTAGGTCAAGCAGTTGTTGGCGCCGACAGACCGAATCCGGAATGCTTCGTCCGTTGATCGAAAGTCGCGCGAGGGATGGTTGAAGTAGCGATCAAAATGGGAAACTGTGTCCTGAGAGACGGCTCCCTGATTCTCAAGCTTTTCCCTGATGTCATCGAGTCCGCCAACGCGAAATTTCAATTCGACTTCGTAATTGTATGGCATCTTGTACCGCTTGCGTCAGAAAATGAGGGTTTTGCGGTAAGCTGATTTTCACGAAGTTTGCCGAAACGACATTCGACGTTTCATGTTCCGTCAACGATTCACCGATGCAGGAAGGACTGTATCGTTGACTTCCGGTTCCTCAGTTTCCGAGGAACCGTTTTCGAGATATGCCGAGTCATTCTCTTCTGACATTTCCTCGGAAAGTTCAGGTGGGTGTTCGTCGATCAATGGCGGTGGAATTCGACGAATCTCGCCGTCGCCTTCGTATCGAAGATTGGCGTCCGATCGATCGTTGTTTCCGAACGCGACACGTGGCTTGACATCCAGTGGCGGCAGTTTTCGAATCGGCTGCTTGTCGTCCCCGGGGTCATCAGGTGCGGATGGCATCGGCAGAATTTCCGGCGGGTCCTGGGGGCTCGGCGGCGGCAGCAAAGGCAATCCATCGATCCCCAACAGTGCAATCCCGTCCTCGGAGAGCAAGCGGCCCATCCGGAAGAGCAGGTCACGCAACGATTTGTTGAGTTCAGTAATGCTCTTGTAGTACTCGGCGTGTGCTTGCGTTTGGCTGTTCAGTGCTCGTAAGAAACCGTCGATCGCTTTATATCCCACATCGGACTCTGTTTTTGCCGCATCGACGCGGTCTCGGGCAGCTCTGAGTCGCCGACGATGAATTTTTGAGACCGAAACTGCACGGTTGATCGTCATAATCACCGAATTCAACTCGTGCGCAATTTCGTCTTCCTGTGATGCGAGTGCCGAGCGAGCTTTGACGATTCGCAGTTCCAGTTGCTGAACCTGAGCCTTTTCCTGACGCAGCCACAGCGGAATGGAATATTCCACACCGACATCCCAACTGTTCTCTTTTCCGCTGAACAGATTGCTGATAGCACTGTTGTAGCCAACAGTGGTGCCAGCGGAATCATTCGTATGATTGCTCAGGTAGCGATTGCCGAACCCGTTAAGTGCGTATCCGGCGACGAGGTCAAGCTTGGGAGCAACCAACTTTCGTGCTGCTGATAATTGCAATTCCAGGCTGTGAATGTTTGTCTTCTGCCTTGTCAACTCCAGGCGATTTGTCAGCGCTTCGTACAAACACGCAGACCGATTAAGTTCCAGCCCCTCTTCTCGGGGTGCGTCCATAGGATAGAGCAAGCGATTGTCGTCGAGCGGCAATCCCATCAACCGGCGAAGTTTTGCTTCC
>JANXOO010000366.1 GCA_025353525.1 Schlesneria sp.
CTGTATTCCCTTATCAATCATCATCGGATTCCTTACCGCCCTGCACACATCGAGAACTGTTAAACTGTCTCACTCATTATTGTCACACAGGGAAACTTCCCGTGCGTCGAGTTGTTCGACAATGCGGCGCCCCGATAATAGTCAGAACCGTATTTCTGTCCGTTTCGTCCGCGTGTTGGGTGTCCCGACGTTTACATGCAGGACACGGAATACGCGGACGACAAGCAAGAAAAGGCGAATCCGCACCATGGGAGGACGCGGCTCCGACCGAGCCGCCACGTCGCTGCGTCTCCCCGCATGACAAAGACCAATAACGAATTCCTCATCCCGAAACAAACGCCCACTCCAATACAAAGAACACGAATTAAAGAGTGAACCACAGAGGCGCAGGGTCACAGAGAAGACAAGATAGAAAAAATGACTCCCCTAAAAAAAGCACATGCCCGAACGAAGTAACGAGAAACCCCGGTCAGTCTCTCGGAGCGCCCTTGCAACGTGCCTCTTCTCCTTCCTTCTCTGTGCCTCTGTGTCTCTGTGGTAAATAATCTTCGCATTTCCCTGCAGCATATCGCCGAGCGATTCGGTCAGTTTCGGCCAAAATGGTTCCGACAGAAGATGATACGCCGGTCCTTAGCGTTCGACCCCGGTTGCCCATACGGATTTCATCGAATGAACCTGACAGGATACGACACGACAAGTGCCCCCTGAGGCGAAGAGTTCGACATGGTTGCTATCCGGTTTCGGGAATACCAGATCAGTCACGACCGCTTCTCCGTCGTTACCGAAGACTTCAACCGAGCTGGTATCGACGAAGATTTGCAGTCGAATCGTGCGCTGATCGTTCATTGCGAGTGGCGCGGAATGATGTCCAGTGAACCTGGGATGAAAGCCGACATCTCCCGAACGGGTCCGGTCGACGAACATCGATTTGGATTTAGTGCTATATCCCGCGACAGTTTCTTCATCTTTGCCCTTCAGAACCCGGACGCCGAATTCCGTTGCCGTGTCCACCTGGACTTCAAGTAATATCTCCAATTGCTGGCCGGTCACTTCGATTGGCAATGACTCGTTGGTCAGAATGCGATTCACGATCTTTTTTCCGCCACTCCGAAGCGAGGTCAATTCGCGAACCGGGTGTTGGCAGAGTCGCAACTTGTTTTCGATCCGGCGGAGCGTCAGTTCGCGGGGAATCGACATGGCACTGCGCCAGGGAGTCGTGGGGTTCAAACAGGTTTCCCAGTTGTTCATCCATCCGACCCAGATGCGTCGGCCATCGCTCGCCGGGATGTCGGAATACGAGACGGGCGCGTAGAAATCACGACCGTGATCCACCCATTGGGATCGTTCCGAATCGGGGGTGAATCGCTTGCCGTCGAAGATGCCCGTGAAGTATTCGCCACCGGAGCCGCCCGCGACAGAACCACCGCCA
Source organism: Schlesneria sp. (assembly GCA_025353525.1). Taxonomy (GTDB): domain Bacteria; phylum Planctomycetota; class Planctomycetia; order Planctomycetales; family Planctomycetaceae; genus Schlesneria. The sequence continues at coordinate 1,430 of JANXOO010000366.1, forward strand.
ATACTGACTTGCAGGACCCAGCGCGTTTGACCCGGTTCACCATCAATCGGCAATTCAAACAGATCGGGGCATTCCCAATTGGGCTTGTCAGAGACACCAGCCGGTCCAAACTCACTCGACAGCTTCCAGGCTTTCAAGTCGTCTGACACGTAGATCTGCAGTTTCTTCTGTGCGGCGAGCGAAACGATCATGACCCAGCGTTTTGTCGGTTCGTGCCAGAAGACTTTCGGATCGCGGAAGTCTTTCTCGCGGAGGTCCAGGACCGGATTGCCTTCAAATTTGGTCCAGGTTCGCCCGCGATCGCGACTGAAGGCCAAGTCCTGAGTTTGCCTGGTTTCCGTGTGGCCGGTGTAGATCGCAACGAGCGGCGGTTGATCCAAAACCCCGAGGCCGCTGGTATTGGAATGATCGACCACAGCGCTGCCGGAAAAAGCCATCACGCCATATTCTTCGTGCAGAGCGATTGGCAAGTGTTTCCAATGCAACAGATCCTGACTGACGGCATGCCCCCAACTCATGTGCCCCCACTCATTGCCGTGCGGGTTGTGCTGATAGAACAAGTGGTATTCGCCGTCGAAATAAACCAGACCGTTGGGGTCGTTCATCCAGTTGATTTCAGGCGTGAAATGGTATTGAGGGCGATAGCGTTCCCGATAGTAAGCGGGGGATTTGCGGTAGTTCTCGAGACGCAATGACGTGGAGGATTGAGCGAGAGCGTCGGTCAACACGACCTGATCGATCAGGATATGCCCCCAGCCACCGTCCACGCGATCGAAGGCACGCATCCGCGCAGATTTTCCTTTCAGATCCCGGATGTCCCACGATTGAAGGTGTAATTCCTCGGACTCGGTACCCGTAGCATCGCGAACCTGCTTGCCGTCGATCAACAGTTCGACTCCAACTTCACCCGGCCTGTTGCCACCACCAATCAGAAATGACAGAAAGTCCCGATTCAGCACGAATTCAGGAGACGTCAAAGTTCCTTTTGCGGCATCGCCATTGTGAAAGCTGTTCGCCAGCTTGTTTCCGGCGAATTTGCTGACGTGCATCTGGCCTTGCAGCGAACCCGTCGTGGGTCGCTCGCCGAACGCTTCGCCCTCGGCTTTCCAATCGCCAAACGAATCGGCTTCAAAACTGCCGATAACGATGTCGTCGGCTCGGACGTTCGCGGTCATTGAGATCAGCACCGTGATGCCGATTATCCGGAGAAACATGAAGATCATCCTTTTCAAAATTGCTCGGTCATTGCAGGGTCACGTCTCGATGCCGCTAGAATTCCGGCTTCGTTACCCGCAAAGTTCCGGGATCGGCCTTCCCTGATCGATCACGAAGCGAGGTCGGCCGCGATTGTCGGTGTAGGTGATTTCCGGCGGGACATCCATGTGCCGGAAAATTGTGGCGGCGATGTCGCCTGGTGTCACCGGTCGTTCCTGAATCTGACCTCCGTCACGTTCCGTTGCGCCGATGACCTGACCGTGCCGGAACCCTCCGCCAGCCATCGTCATCGACATCACATTCGGCCAGTGGTCCCGTCCGTCAGTACTCCCTTGTGTGCCGATTTTCGGGGTACGTCCGAATTCACCCATTGCGAGGATCAATACACGATCGAGCAACCCTCGCTCGTCGAGGTCCCCGACCAGTGTTGTCAGCAGACGATCAAAAACGGGTAGCAGCGGACGCAGGCCGTTCCAGATCCCGCCGTATGGCGGAATATTATCCCCGTGAGTATCCCAGGTTCCCGACGCACCGTGATGACTGAGATCAATCGTGACGAAACTGACTCCGGCTTCCACTAGCCGACGTGCCAGCAATGCCTGTCGACACCATTCGTGCTCGCCGTATCGTTCGCGGACCGAATCCGGTTCGCGGCTGATGTCGAAGGCATGTCGGGCGCTCGTTCCCGTCACCATCGAGACCGCTTGCCGTGTGAATCGGTTTGCCGCTTCCATCGAACCCGACTGATCGAGGTCTTGACGTAACCGGTCGAGATCCCTGTTCAACAGGCATCGCGATTGAAGTCGATCTGCCGTCAGCCCCGCCGTCGGTGCGAACAGGTTCCCGACATCGTTTCCCGGAAAAGGATCATAAGCGTGCCCGAGATAGCCACCCCATGCGATATGCGAACGCGATTTCAGATTCAATACGACGTAAGGGGGCAAGTCGGGGATGCTGTCAATCCGCTGTCTGGCAATGATCGACGCCAGTGCCGGATACTTTTCAGCTTCGCGGTTGGTACGCGGTTCGGCATCACGGTTGGCCGTTTGCATCACCATGTTCGGTTCGTGATTCGAGAACCGGCAGTCGACCGACCGAACGATCGTCATTTTGTCGAGCATCGCCGCCTGCCTCGGCAGGAATTCACACAATTGAACACCGGGCAACGCTGTCGAGATCGGTTGAAACGGACCCCGAATTTCGATCGGGGCTGATGGCTTCATATCCCACGTATCGATATGACTCGGCCCTCCCGTCATCCAGATCAGGATCACACTTTTCTGAGGCAGGGATTGCTTTCCAGCGTCGAGCGACGCCTCGTTCGCTTGAAGCAGTCCTGGTAAAGACAGGCCCGCCATCCCTGCGATCCCGGCTTTCAGTACGCTCCTGCGACCGAGCACTGTCACTCCTTCGAGTTCGCGCGGCCTGAGTGACGAGAACGCATGACTGAAATTATGTCGATGACGGGACAAAGTCACCCTCTCGTTCGAGCTACTTTCGACAACTGCAATGTTTTTGGCACAAAGTCGAATGCATGATATCGGATGACACCGACATTGAAATCCTGGCAGCAATCGATTATTCGTCGCACAGGATTCTAAACTGACATCGTCCTGCCGTCGAGTATTTTTTGGGAATCCACTGCTAATCGACTCTTGAATCTGACTGATCCGGAATGGGCGGGGACCAGTCCAGTGCCGAAAGTCGTTCCGACGATCTTTATTGTGTTCGCGGCATCGGGTATGGCGTTGATGTGGCCATTCGCATGGGGCATTGAGGCTGGTGTGTTCCTTTTCGAATTCGTCGACATCAGGAACCTGTTCGAAGCGATCTTCGAGTCGTCTCGCAACATTCAGGACATTGTTTTCCTTCTGATACTGCGTTCGGCAGCGTTGACCTTGTCTGTCTTTGCCATCGTGTTGATCGTCACGCTGTCAGGGCGTCGATGGATTGCTCCCTGGGCTCGACATGTGTTGTGGACGTTGGTCCTTATCAGATTGATTCTGCCCTTCAGTGTCACCAGTCCGGTGAGCGCCCAAATGATATGGCGTACGATCGGGGTTCAAAAGGGCGCAAAGTTCGTGGCGGTCAATCCGTTGCAGTCGGTTGACCGATTTTGCGAGGTATCAGAAACGGCCAACGCTTTTGTATCGGTACCTGGTGCGGGTTCGTCGGCGTTGATTTCAATTCCGTCGAGCCCGATTTTCGTCATGGCCCTGAAGACTTTTATGCTTCTGGGGTTGGGACTCGTGATGTGCATCACTGCGGTCATTTTTGTCCGCCATTTTTACTGGATGCGGTATGGTGTCACATGCTCTGATCCCGCGTGGATTGGCCTGGTCGACGATGGAAGGCGACAATTCGGAATTCGGCCACCTGTCAGAATACTGAAGGTTCATCAATTGATGGTCCCCGCCGCATTCGACTGGTTCTGCCCCTTCATTTTGCTTCCCGAAAACACAGAGTCGATATCAGCAACCGGGCGACGGCATCTCGTTTGGCACGAACTCGGCCGAATTCGTCGAGGTGATTCGTTCACAACCATACTGCTCGCAGTCGCCCGGATATTTCAATGGTGGAATCCGCTCTTTTGGTGGGCTCAACATTGCTGGCTGAATGAAAGGGAGCTGGCCTGCGACGAATTGGCTCTCAATCGACTTGGTGTGAATGAGGCCAGTGAATACGTTCAATCGTCTCTCAGCCTGTTGCAGCCGCAGCGGAAACGCACAATGCCATTTCACATCGGCAATCCGCCAGGCATCGTCATGCGACCTGGCACACTGGCAGCCGATCGGAAGCGACTCGGGTTGCTATCCGGAAAACGCACTCCCGAAGGACGATGTCGGTATTGGATCACATGGGTCATGCTGGTGGTCGTCACCGTCTCCTGCTTGACGGACGCCCCCGTCGAATCTCGTGAGAATCTGCCGATCGACTTGCCTGCCGGGACGACGTGGAGCGACTCTCGCGCACACGCCGGGACGGCAAACGTTGAAGAGACGCGAACAATTGATCTCGCGATGTGTATTAAACGATTGTGCGCAGATGGCATCAGTCCCGATGAAGAGTCGGCGGCTTTCTATCTGCGAACGCAAATCTGGCAATATTTGAAACTGATGGATTCGCCTGCACAGACGCATCGGTCGGAAGTTCAGACCGTTGACGACATCGAATCCCGTTGCGTTCTTGTCGATCAAAAACTGGTCGCACGTGGCACCGTGCAACAGCATGAACGCGTCGCTCGGATATTGTCCAACTGGAGCAATCGAGGGATGCAAACCATCGAGATCGAGATCAAATCATTTGAGATCGAGCGCGATCTGGACGAGCTTGTCCTCGAACATGGAAGCAGAGTGATTTGTGCTGATCCGATATCCTGTATGCCCGATTTCATTTCCAATCCGTCGGGAATCGCTTTACCGCTTTTGACTGCCCAGCAGATTTGTCAGTTTCCGATCCCGGTTTTTGAATGCGTGTTGTCCGAGACTGAAATACAATCGCTACTTGCGGCTGCGCAAAATGAAAAGCGGGGATACATCCGGGGCGCTTCACGAATGACTTTGCCAGAAGGTTCCGAGGCAAGCGGCAGTATGGGTCGAAAACGCCCATTTGTCACAGGATTCAACAGTTCTGCTTCCGGAGTGCTCGAACCCCATATCGTGACGGTCGATGAAGAAATCAGCATGCGGGTCGTTGCCTTTGCTGATTCGGATCGGATCGACTTGCGGGTGATCTGGCAATCAAAAGATATTCAGGATGTCAGCACGTTGAAACTGCGAACGGGTTTGAAAGAATACCTGATCCAGAAGCCCGATATGCGATTTTTAATGATTGTCGCTACCGCAAGTCTGAAAGTCGGGCAAAGCTTGTTGCTTGTGCCACTCTGCCGCAACAAACGGGGGCAGCTCATACATGTTTTGATCACTCCTCGAATTCGTGACCCACTCGTGCAATCGCCACAGGAGAATTGAATAACACGCAGAACAAACAGGTTTTTGCCCATAAAGAAAATTCGTCGGTCGATTTTCCGTCAGAAAGAATCCGGTACTGGACTTTGCCTTCGTGACGTGCCGACCGGGTTGTTCGGTCATCCGGCCGGTCTTTGTTTGCATTTCAGGAAATATCCCTGCACTTCCGCGACGCAGGATCGACCGTTGGGTGCTCGTGTGGTACAGCGTGCTTCATTCGACTGGGCTTTCAGGATCGCAGCTTTGGTGCGAACGACCGTTCCTTCTGCAATATCCTCGTCAATCTCGTCGCGACACAGGCCGAAACAACTGCAGATCGGGGCGTCAAAGTCCTTGATCGAAATCGGCTTCGAGAATGATGCCCGCGTGACAATCCCCGAGAAGTCATCGAAATAGACGACATCGCATCGGCCATCCGGGCAGAAACAGGCAGTCTCGCCAAGGTTTCGCCGGACCTCGGCGATCAATTGAGCGTTCAGTGTTTGTGGTCCGACCGGATGTCCCAGCGACTGACATTTGGGACATCGGCTCGCCATTTCGTCCGGTTCCCGGATGAAAGCCTTGTTCATAGAATTGTTGTACTCGCGGTCTGGATTGTCGCAGCGTTTGTGAGTCCGTTTCCGCTCAGGATCGGAAACTTCGACATAGCGTCAGTGTCCAGGTGTCGCCGGATTTGTCAATGACTGCACTTACAGAACACATGTCAGGGTGTCGGGGGTACATCGGATGGCGATGGCTCGGAAGGGGACGCCGGAACTGCCTGTTCGGGTTTCAGGACGATCAACATCTTCATCACCGTTTGATCGCTATTTGACGACCGATTTGTTCGCTGTCGCGAAAAGCTGTAATTCGGCGAAGCCGAAGGAGTGTTCCCGTTAAACGTATTTCCGGCAAACGGGTTCAGATTGCTGGAAACGGTTTGATTCGACGATTGGTATGAACGGCGAGCGGGCTGGTTGACCGTTGTCGGGTTTTGGTCCGGTCCCTGTTTTCCAACCTGACCACGGCGGCGTTGTTGATCGTCGAGCGCCAGATGAAATGTCGCATATCCCGACAACGATTCGTTTTCCGAATTGGGCAGCGCTGCAGCGTCGCGATTCGTCGAATTGCGCGAGGACTGATTGCCGGCTGGTAGCGGTGGATCCGTGGCCAATTCCATCCGATCTGTCGGAGTGCCGTCCTTGTTTGCCATCAATTCGCCAGCTGGTACAGAACCCTTCTTGTTCAACGAATCAGTCGAATTGTTCTCGCCGTCGACCCACAGTCCGTTGGCGTTCGCGTAGTTGTCGACCGCCAGTTTCGCTTCGACAACTACGGGCTGATCATAGGGCACGTCGATCGGGACGGGTGATGCCTCGGCGGATTTATTGTCGGAATTTGAAGCGGCAGCGTCAGACAGCCGGACAACGGCTTCTCGTCGGAGTTCAATCGGAAGCCGGGGAACCAGATTGAAACTGTTTTGCGGAATCGCACTGATCGAAGTCAGTGTTTCGGACAACCGGGGACCTGAAGCCTGAAGATAGATTGCAAACAGGCCGTCGGATGTCGACGATCTTTTGAACGCCCTCTTTTCACGATCAGGGTTGTCCTCCTTCAATTCCGGGCTTTGGGACCGTTTATTGCTCGCCAGATCGGTCGAATGAGGATTTTGACCCGGCTCGCTCTTCGCAACTTCCAGGTCATTGACCTGTGGTACCGACCGTTTCTGCAGAACAACCCGTATTTCCCCAAGAAACTGTTCGACATCGACGACCGTGATTTCGACGACCATGACGGTGTTGTTCGGGTCAAGTGAAATCTTGCGAATCACTTGTCCGTCTCTCATCGAATCCAGCAGTTCCTTCATTGTCAGAGACTGACCGTCGCCCGTTTCCGAAAATCCTTGCACGGGAAACGAGTTCGAAAATAGCCCGAAACCACCGTTGAAGTTCAAGTCAAACCCGGGCTCCTGACGCGGTACACCTGGAATTCCTTCCGCTGAATCGGCCGCGCGACCGAGACCGACAGGCATTTCGTTTTTTGCAACAATTGGCGGGAGATCATCCACGCTTTCGCTGGTCTCACCCATCGCCAATGATTCAACGCGACCGTTGGAAATCGGGGCGTTTGATTTCAGAAATCTTTGGGAGTCTGATGAACGCTGAGCGACCACCGATTCTGAAAGACGATGTTCCGACGGGTGTTCTGCAACCGAAGCCGTTTTTTCTGACTCGAAATTCCAGTTCGATCTCTGAAACGTCACAAATATCAATAACGAGGCCATCGTGGCCATCATCCCTGCACTGAACGCCGTCCATTCCCGACGCAAACTTCGGCGAGTTGCCAGCACGGGCGAGACATCCGGTGTGTGTGCAGACAGACCGACACCGATTGTCGGCGCGACCGAAGCATCGTTCAACGCGACCGCAACCTGTGACAAGGAGTCGGGCGAAGGTGCCGCCAAAACGACGGCGGCGACCCTGTGCTGAACGCTCGAAACGAGTCCTTCGGGGGCGGCTTCGCGAGGGAACGAATGCAACAAAGCCGA
>JANXOO010000373.1 GCA_025353525.1 Schlesneria sp.
AGGACCGAGGATTGCAATGGAAGCAGATCAAATACCTCGTCTTTGATGCCCCCTCGGTGGTCGCTCCGTTCGAAGAACGGATTGCCGGCCTGACAGCGACATTCTGCGGAACGACGTTCGAGTACGCCGAACTGCTCGCTCAATCGAAATGCGACAGCACCGATCACCTGCGGCATGAATTGGCCCGGGTCGAATCGCTTGGCGGCGAAGGACTGATGCTGCGCGCACCGGGCTCGAAATACGAAGCCGGACGGTCGTCAACGCTACTCAAAATCAAGACGTTTCATGATGCCGAAGCGATTGTGGTCGATCATCAGGAGGGGAAAGGAAAGCACAAGGGACGATTGGGAGCGTTGGTCGTTACGCTCGCTGACGGCACCGAGTTTTCGATTGGTACCGGATTTTCCGACAAAGATCGCGAATCGCCCCCCGTGATCGGCTCACAAGTGACATTTCGGTTCCAGGAATTGACAGATGGCGGTGTCCCTCGTTTCCCGTCGTTCGTCCGAGCAGCCGCCGGACCTGACTCGACAAAAACTGCGGGGTCAGCGAACAGGAAACGGAAATCCTGATCTTCATTGACCGTAACTGATTGACCATGCCATGTATGACTGGACGACGGAGTATTCCGTGCTATGAGTATTGATTGTTGCTTTCAGAAAACACTTGTCAAAACACGTCATGATGAACGAAGTACCGGCTCTGCCTGCGGTGATCGGCTTTCGAACGATGTACGATGTCAGGCCGCGAAAAGTAACACGTTCTTTCGTTCCGTTCGGGTCATTCGGCAAACCGGTTCGCGCTTCATCGGCAGCTTTTGTATGTATTGTCCAAGCCGACCTGAAACAAAAGTGTTGGTGCTCGCGTTGTCATTTGCGAGTGCGATCGCTGTCCACATGGCACGCGTGGCCAATGCTGCGGAACCCGATCCGTATGAAACCTACATCAAAACATCTCGTGATTTTGAACGGGTCAAGCAGGACAAGGCATGGTGTCATCGCGCATTCCCCGGCTGGTTAAATATGCCGTGGACAGCGGAGTGGGGGATTGGTTACACCGAAGCGTCGGGTGAATGGTGCGTCAAACACGGATACAACGGCGCGTTCCTCGATCGGGGAAACCCGGGTAACGACCAGTCCAAAACCGGCAAACTCGACTGGATCACTCAGTTCAAACTGAGGTTCTATGTCGACCATGTGGCCGACAAGGGGTATTTACATCTGTGGGACGGCGATCGGGTGCAGCCGCATCTCGATTTGCTGCACGGCGGCGGAGTCCGTACGAATCCGCTCAACGAAGCACTCGCGACGAAATTGCAGGGATACATCAGGAACCATACGAACGAGGTCAAATCGTCGCCCTGGCGAGCCGCTTACGCACTCGATGACGAAATCTCGTGGGGACACTTCACGCATCCGACGATGTGGTGCGTTACGGATGACAAGTCGGCCTACCAAAATTGGCTGCGCGAAATCTACGGTCCTCAGGTTCCAGATCGCTCGAAATGGATCACCTATGACGAGATACTGCCGAAATTGAGGAACTGGAATATTGCGGAGTTCGATGCGAGTCCGCTGATGGACCAGTGGACGTTTAATGATTCGTACTGGAACAACTTTGTCGGCGATCTTGTCCGGTTCACGAATTCCGTCGATCAGGAAACTCCCTGCGGATTCGTCGGAGGACAGGCCCCCAACGCGTTTGGCGGTTTCGACTACGCCAAGGTGATGCGCAAAGTGCAATTCATTGAAGCGTATAACATCGCCTCCAGCCAGTCGATGATTCGTTCTTTCAATCCCCACAACGCGATTCCCGCTGTCACCAGCCTGTTTCACAAATCTGCAGCCGACGATATCTGGCAGACATGGTATTACCTGGCGCATGGAAACCGGGGCTTCATCGGTTGGGTCGAGGGCTGGTTCGACGGAGATCGCCCCAAACCATGGCATGACGAGGTTGCCGCAACATTTCTCGAAGCATCATCCCGAATCGGACCACTCGTCGCAGATGCAGAATGGCAGCACGATGGCATCGCCATTTACTACAGCCACAGTGCCATTCAATTGGGATGGATCCTGGACGCGGAAGCGCATGGAAAGACCTGGCGCAACCGGAACGGCGACCACCGGCTGGGCGCATCGCATCATGTGCGACATGCGTGGGAAAACATGCTCCGCGACTCGGGACTGCAGTACAACTTTCTCAGTTATGTCGATGTGGTTCAAGGAGGGATTCCATCAGACTACAAGGTCCTGATTCTTCCGGCATGCCTTTGTTTGTCGAATGCCGAAGCACGGCAGATCGAAACGTTTTGTCGAAACGGCGGCACAGTGATCGCCGACTATTTGCCCGGTGTCTGGGACCAGCACGGCAAGGGTCGGAAGGGTGGCGGCGCACTCGATCGAATGTTCGGCGTCACACACAAAGCAACGATGCGATCGGCAGATCTGTTTGGCGGGACGCTGTGGTGTGAAGTCGATCAGGACGCCAATTTCGACTGGAAGTCGTCTCGCGAATTTCTCACCCGTCAAAACTCGTGCATCAAGGACAAAAGCGGTTACCACAAAGTCGTTCGCTCGATGCCCGTCGATCAGACCCGCAAAAATGGTCGCGGGACGGCGATTCTGATGAATCTTTCGCCGCAGTGGTACAACGCCTATCGGACGGAAGGATCGATCGCTGCCGAAAAACGGACTGTCTTCATGCGGCACCTGCACAATGCCGGCCTTAACCGTTGGGTTGAATTGAGATCGGACGGCGATCGTCAGTTTGGCTGCGAACTGACGTATTGGACGGTTCGAGATCCGTCAGGAACGGCGAAGGGGTCCCGCACGGTTCTTTTCGTCTGCATGAACCCTGAAATTGAAGCGAATGAAGTCGGAGGAGGCAACGCCATTCAACTGAAAACAGACTCGTTGAACGGCGTTCTGCACTTTACGCACGATGTCCACGATTTGCGCAACGAAAGAACCGGTCAATCGATGGGGAATGGCAGCGATTTTGAAATCGTGTGGAAGCAGAACGAGGCCGTCGTGGTTTCTTTTGCTCGCTCCGAGGACTGAAACGTCCGCCGATTATCGGTTTTCCGTAAGTCTTCGGTCAAAAACCGGCAATTGCAGCGGCGTCAGGCATGTTGCTTGCATCGTTAATCTCAAACAATGCCAAACTGAGATTTCAACGGCATCCAATGCCTGGAAAACAGGTGTCAATGCACAGTTTCTGCGCGTGACAAACGTTTCGAGACGATCTACGATTGTTAAATTGTGTGAAAATTGCGAAAAGGGCGTCGAAAAAATTGCAAATGGCGCATAATACAAGCATTATGTTCGACGTTCAGGCATTGAAATCGGGAGCGGTGTTCGACGATGAGTACGGGTGGTAATGGCAAAAGCGATTCGACCGTCATTGAAGGGATGATTGGCGGTGGTCCAGCCATGTCCGATGTGTATCGCCTGACTCGTCAAGTGGCTGCCACATCGGCGACTGTGCTGCTGATGGGAGAAACGGGCACCGGAAAAGAACTGATCGCGCGAGCGTTGCACGAACTGAGCCCCCGATCTTCTGGCCCGTTCATCCGCGTCAACTGCGGGGCTCTGAGCGAAAGTTTGCTCGAAAGCGAATTATTCGGACACGTGAAAGGGGCGTTCACGAGTGCGAACGAAAACCGGACCGGACGTTTTGAAGCCGCGCACGGCGGAACTATTTTTCTCGATGAAATCAATTCAATGAGCTACACGTTGCAGGTCAAACTGCTGCGTGTACTGCAAGAGCAGGAATTCGAGCGAGTAGGAGATACGAAGACGATTCGCGTCGACTGCCGGATCGTCGCCGCCACGAACCGCGACCTGCTCGACGAAATCGACGCCGACCGGTTTCGCGAAGACCTGTATTACCGGCTGAATGTTGTCCCGGTGTACTTGCCTCCGTTGCGCGACCGACCGGAAGATATCGAAGCACTGGTCATCTTCTTCGCCCGGAAATACGCCATTGCAAATAGTCGGGCAATTCCAAAAATCCCCGCCAGCGTCGTCTCGATGTTGCAGGCGTATGCCTGGCCCGGCAACGTCCGGGAATTGCAGAACTATATCGAACGGGCCATCGTCCTTTGTACGACTGATGCCCTGGAAAACGAGTCGTTTCCGCCGCATGTTCGGGGACTCGCACCGGTACGGATCAATCGTACGAAATCGGGCGGAATTCAAAAAATGTGCAGCGAACTGGTGACCATGGGATTGATGGATGCTGGCGAAGACGCCCAGAACATTCACGAGCAAATCGTCTCGCTGGTCGAAAAAGAAGTTCTGCTTCAAGTCTTGCGGACGTGCCAGGGGACGCAAACCAAGGCCGCCGTCCGATTGGGAATCAACCGTAACACGCTGCACAAAAAGATCGAAGACTACAGCCTTCAGTCGGAAGCCCGGTAATCGCCCAGCGAAAAATCTTTCATTTGATAAATGACTCGTCCATCCACAGAAAGAAATCCGTCGGCAGAAAGTTCTCGCGCATTGTCGTCGACCTTCCTGATGACCGCCGAGACAGTCACCAGCCGATCCCGGGGAATGACCTGACCCCGATAGATCCATTCATGTTTTGGACCGATCGCACGATCGGTTCGATGCACGATCGGTGTCACGAACTGTGTTGTCGCGTCGAGTTGCCATCGCTGTGCGGCATAAAATTTCACGAGTTGAAAGAACGATTCGAGCCCGAGTGATCCGGGTACGACGGGATCCTGGTGAAAGTGGGCCTTGAAGAACCACGACGATGGATCGACCACCATCGTCCCGATCACAAAACCGTGACCGAATGGACCATCGATCAGCGACAGTTGGACATCGTCAATCATCCGAAAACGTGAATCCGCGAACGGTGCCGAGTCGACATACGAAAACCCGTGCGATCGCGACAATTCTGCCGAATTCGGGACGAACGGTTTCGCGTCGCGGATCCCGATTTGATTGACCAGCGAAGCCTTCGAGAAGAATCCGAAATACGTATTACCCGTGTAGACCGGTTCTCCGTCGCAACGAAGGTCAAAATCGTAGTGCTGGATAATCATGCCGCCCGAAATGGAAACTCGCGTCATTTTTACTGTCGTTGTCAGAGTGCCACTGTCGGCGGTCACGTCGCGAAACTGCGTTGCCGTCCCGCCAAGGTTACGAAACGACAAGTCCGTGTCGCTTGTCAACGCCGATCCGACATACCCCGCCAGCCAGCCACACGGCTGCAGCGCTGTTTCAAGCAGAACTGCGAATGGCATTCGTCGCTGCCGATTCGATGCGAAGTACCATGCATCGGGCGGGATATCATATTGAGCGACAACCTCACCCCCCGCTTTGAGGACCCATGGCTCGGCGCCGTTGATCGAGACAATCCGGTCCAGAAACTGAAACGGGGGACCGGGAAGTCGCGCAATGATCCGTTCGGAATCAAAAACGCGGTAGCGGTCGCCGAAAGCGAACGACGGATTTCCCACGGCGAACGCGGTGATTCGATCGGTATCGAACAAGGCAAGTCGGCGGTCATAGCGTACCTCTTTCACCGCCGGAACCGGTTTTGCCTGACCAGGATTGCCGAACGAAACCGGCCGATTGACTTTGTCCGGCGTCCGCCGAAGCCACAGTTGTTCGACCGCAGATCGAGTCAGTCCGCTGAGTCGAACCGACATATCGGTGATCTCGACAATCGGCTTTCCATCGGCATACATCAGGGCATCGGCGATGCAAAACGGGGTCTCGGACGTGCCGGAATCTGTGTAGCCCAGTTCCTTAATCGTGATCTCGTACCATACTCTTTTCGTGTTGGCACGTACTTGTCCGCGACATTTCAAACGGCTGCGTATTCCAGGAATCGGTTCGTAGACAATTTGGCCGGTTTCGCCAATCCAGCCCATCCGCAACAGAAAGATCCGTAACGTATGCATACAGCATTCGTACATCAGCGTTCCCGGCATCACCTGGTCGTCACAGAAGTGACAGGTCAGGAACCAGTCGTCCGGACGAATATCCAGTTCGCCCAGGATCATCCCCAGCCCGAACTTTCCGGCATTCGGATCAAGTTTCAATACGCGATCAATCAACCACATCCGCGACCGCTCGATTGACGATGATTCAACGGGTCGAACAAGATTTCCGGCCTCCGTGGTCCGTTCGTTGATCAGACCGGGCAGGGTGACCGGTCTGGTCAACGGAATCCGATCAAAGGCCGTGCCAAAACATTCGTCCAGTTGTCCGCGTCGTAACGCCAGCAATTTCGCATCGTCCCAGGACTCGACCGTCATCGGAACCGGTTCGAACCAATTGGCAGACCGCTTGCCCGGGCGCGGCTGCTTGTCCAGTGCTGTATGGACGATCCCCTTTCCGCTCGCCAATTCGGCGGCAGTAAAGAATCCGGCGCACCCTTCCCTCATCGTCAGCAGCGGTTCGCCGTCGACGGTTGCGTCGAATTCAAATCTGAACAGGTACGTCTGGCCCTGACGGAAAAAATTGTTGATCCGTATGTTGTAGTGAATGGTCTTGCCCGGTCCCGGTAATTCGCGGTGAAACGTGACGACCGCGTCGAGCAACCGGTAGCTGGCGACACCCTTCGTTTGCAGGTCGATTCCCAGCCACCCGGAAAGAAACAGGTCAGCTTGACCCGCTTCGACAGCAATACACGTCGGAATGCGATCACAGTCGAGATACCACGCCTGCGAACGGATATCGTGTTCGGTGACGACGCGGCCCGATGTCATTGACAGTGGCTCGCCATCGATCTCGATGATCCGATCGACGAGCATCAGCGGTTCGTCGGGCAAGCGGACACGCGTCGGGTGCCGATCGATATCTGCGAATGTCGGACCCAACGCGCGACCGATCTGTCCGATTGCAAATTCCATACACATCACTCGCGTCAGCGACCGCGGTGGCGTG
>JANXOO010000375.1 GCA_025353525.1 Schlesneria sp.
ATCGGTGGCGGCGGATTTCCCGAACCGAATGTGTCCATCGTGTTTCAAACATGGGTCATGACAAGTTCCCCTATCTTCGCGGTGCCTGGTCCCGTAGAGTTCATTGATCGCGGAGTGGGCCAGACGATCGCTGCGGTGGGGAGTTCGCTTCCTGCCGTGGAGGAAAGTCCGGGCTTCACAGGACACGGTGGTGGGTAACGCCCACCGTCCGCAAGGACCGGGACAGTGCCACAGAAAGTATACCGCCAAACGTCGGTTCGAGGTTCGCTTCGGAAACGACGAGGTAAGGGTGAAACGGTGCGGTAAGAGCGCACCAGCGGATCGGGTGACCGGTTCGGCTCGGCAAACCCCACCGGAAGCAAGACCAAGCAGGGCGCAGTTCGTTGCGCTGGAAACAGCGCCACGGCGCGAGGCGGTCCGTCTCGTCCACCGTCCGGGTAGGTTGCACGAGCCGTCGAGCAATCGGCGGCCCAGAGAAATGATCGTCCACGACAAAACCCGGCTTATCGGCTCGCTCCGCTTTTTTTATGAATATGACCGCAACGGCGGCATTTATTCACCCCATCCGTGGCCAGCTCAGAAAAACCGGGACCCCGGCGCGTCGGGGGTCTTCGTGGCACCTGTCCTCCTTCTTCAGCGGCCCGATTCATACGCATTTCCCCACGCCTGTGAAAATTCTGCAAAGCCGATCTGGAATTCCCTTGCAACAATTGCGATACTGGCTAAAGTCAGAATGACTTATTTATGTCGGGAGAAGGTTATGACTTGTCGCCGGATTGCCAGACGATCGCTGATGCTGACTGTTCTTTCTGTCGCCGCCGTTCTATCGGTCGTTGCGGATGAGTCTCCGAAAGAATCGACGAAGTCAGCGACCATTCAGGCATTGCAGGAATTCAATGTACTGATCGGCGGTTGGCGCGGAGTTGGCCAGCCGAAGCGTGGATCACAGGCAGGTGCCTGGCAGGAACGAGCCGAATCGTTATGGGAACTGAAACCCGACAGCCACGGAATTCGCTGGAACGTCGAAGCGGGCAAGCAATGGACATCCGCGCTTCTCGGATACGATGAAGGACAAAAACTTTACACGCTGACCTCCACACTGGGCGACAAGAGCACTCGCACCTATCGCGGGAAAATCGATGAGAAACGGTTGGTGATGGAATCGGATGCAGACGACGAGAAAGACGTCCATCGCGTCACCTTGACAGTGCTCGGCGAGAACCGCGTGACAGTATTAATGGAAAAGCGGCCCGCACAACAATCGTTCTTTACGCGAGTCGCCGAGATCGGCTACCAGCGCGACGGAACACGTCTTGCCGTCGCGGGAACTTCGGGTCCGGAATGCGTTGTCACGGGGGGACTCGGCACAATCATGGTAAGTTTCAAAGGAAAGTCATATTACGTCTGCTGCACCGGCTGCCGCGACGCCTTTAACGACGATCCCGAAGGAATCCTCGCCGACTACAAAAAACGTAAAGCCGCGGAAAAAGACAAGAAGCACTGATGTCGAATCAGAAAACGATTCAGTTCTTCGCGCCCGCAGTCAAAGCCAGTGATTGCATGATCCGGCCTGAGCTTTTCGATCCGCAACGGATCCGTCACTGAGACACCGTACCATCAAATACGCTGGGTGGGTTGAGCAATTGACTCAGGGTGATGAAAACCTGGGGTTGACACGGAAAATTGTGGTATCCGAAAGAGGGTAAATCCGTTTCGGGTTTGCTGTGTTTCGCCGAGTATCCAATCCTTGCAACGACTGGCCTTTAACAGTGAGTCTCCGTAACAAATCTCGCCCGA
>JANXOO010000381.1 GCA_025353525.1 Schlesneria sp.
ATTCCTCACGCTGCTGAGTCGCATCCCGACCTTGGGACTCAGCGCGACGAGGTGGCTCGTCCCGGCGGGGTGGCTCAATACGGCGGGGAGGTTCCTCACGTGTGCGTGGAGCTTCTGGTTCTGCGGACCTTGGCCGAGGCTTTTGTCCGCGAGCCTCTTCCTTGCGACGCGGTTCTTCGTGGCGACGCGGTTCTTCGTGGCGACGGGGCGCCGAGGAACCCTTCTTTTCAGATTCGTCCCAATTCCAGGATTCCAGGATATCCCAGAATTCATCGTGGTCTTCGTTACCTGGCACCGATGCCTTGACCGGTTCTGCCTCAACAGCAGCCTCGTCGTCAGATCCATCGCCCTCATCAAACGAAGCAGGCAACTCTTCGACAGGGGCACTGGCCGCAACCTTTGGTGCGACAGGTGCTTGCGGCGGCGATTTCGGGACGGGTGCCTGATCGTCGGGTAGCTCGAAGTCGTCGTCATTAAACTGAATCCCGAACAAATCCGAGGCAATTTTGCCCCAGGAATCATCGTCGGGTTTAGGTCCGCGTGGTGCAGGGTTGGCCATAAGTGATCGCTGATCGATATTGAAAAAGTCGTGGGAATGGGCGGCATCCAATGTCCGCCCACTTTCGTCATTGTGAACTATGGCGAATTACCCACTCTTCTGCAACAGTGGACCAAACCGCATCATTTGGTGTTGTTGATCGTAACCCCCGGCCAATCGTCCGTGCGGAACGGCGTCAATGGTAACCCCGCTCCGTTGAACATGTTGACGACGGGATTATCGGCCCAGCCATAACGGACTGAAGCGGGTGACGCAATCTGGTCGCTCGAAACTTCGACGGTGCCATCAGTCAGGACTTTTGCCTTGGCCCAGACGAATTTTTTGTCGTCGCCAGCGATCGAAAAACCGCGAGGGTCATTCACGTCGAATGGACGCCAGCCACCATCGATGTGCTCGAACGTCAGGACAATTTTGTTGTCTTGCTTCGCCATCGATTTGTATTGCGGACTGTGAAACGGAACGTTGACTCCGTAATCCCTGGCCAGAGCCCACCGGGCCAGTCGACGACCGACATCGACCTTGTTCTTCGGATGGATATCCTTGCCTTCTCCGATATCGATGATGACTGCTTCACCCGTTTTCGGCAGTCGTGACATTGTCATCGTCTGGGCCTCGCGCAATTCGGCCCACGAACTGTCAGAGGGTTCCGACTTTTCATTCATGAAGTCGGCGAGCTGCACCCAGTAGAACGGAAAATCGCCTTGACCCCATTCGTCGCGCCAACTCTTGATCATCAACGGAAACAAATCGCGGGTGCAATCCCGTTTTGCGGACATCAACTTAGCGATTACACAGCGGTTTTCGCGATTTCGGCTTGGGGTTCAACTTTGCAGGACATCGGGCGCGGCGTCCATTTCCAATCGGCGAGGTGGTTTTTCCTGGTCCAAGATCGCATCTGTTGAACTCGCTCGTC
>JANXOO010000418.1 GCA_025353525.1 Schlesneria sp.
GGGCTTACGCCGCTCGGCTCGCCAGGATTCTCGTACTGCTTTGTTTTTCAATCTGAAAAAGCTTCACCGTGTTGCATGAAGTGCTTTCAGAATCTCGTCCGGCGAAGTTCGGTCACCGTGTGTCTTGCTGATTTTCGCGAACGTGATTTTGCGATCTTTCCCGATGACAAACGTCGACGGCCAGGCGGCCTCTCCCTGAGCGTTCCACCTCAAGTGATATGCGTCGGTGAACAGGTATTCCGGGTCGACGAGCAACTGAAAATGATCCGGGATTGTTTTGTCACGCAGAAACTCTTCGGCCCGTTTGGCCAGATTCTTTGACGGGCCGGGATAAACGAAAAGGACCACAGCTCCCGCCTCCTTGAATTTCCCGGCCTCTTTCAACACCTGCCCGACCTGTTGACTGCAGATCGGACACTGGTAGCCCGGATATCCTCGCAGAACAATCAACACCACGGGACTGTCTTTAGTCACGTCCGAGAGTTTGACGGAGTCTCCTTTGAGCGACTTCAATTCAAAGTGAGCGCCCACCAGCAACAGGGGCCTGCTCCGGCGGATTCGCGAGTCTCGGCGACAGTACGCGCGACGGCGCGCCTTGTCGGTTGTCCGACGGAATGTTGTTCGTCGCGTTCCGTATGCGAAACCGCGCTGTCGCCGAATCGAGTGGATCGGGTCGCCCGTTGTCGTTCACATCGGACTGAGCGTTCGGCTTCGGATGTCATCGCGTCGATGATGAATTTGAACGCGATCACATCAAGGCCACTCGCTCGATGCAGAGATGGAAAAACAAAGGGGACATTCTACTTTACAATGTAATAACGATCGATATGCTGCATAGATGCCACGAACATCCCGCGCATCACAGGGCAACGATGTCTATCACGTCCTCAATCGGGGCAACGGTAGAGCGGATGTGTTTCATAAAGCTGACGACTTTTTGGCGTTCGTCAATCTGATGCGAGAGTCCAACGAGCGATTACCGATGCGACTTGTCGGATATTGTTTGTTGACGAACCACTTGATGCTTTGGCCGTTGGAGGATGGAGATATGAGTCGCTGGATGCAGTGGCTGATGACGAGTCACGTCCGCCGGTATCACCGGCACTACAAGGCGCGCGGTCATGTCTGGCAGGGGCGGTTTAAAACGTTCCCTGTGCCATCTGACGAACACTACTGGACAG
>JANXOO010000422.1 GCA_025353525.1 Schlesneria sp.
CGGACCGAATTGCAGATAAGTCCGAGGGCTTACGCCGCTCGGCTCGCCTGTTTCCGCAATAAAAACGAGTTGACAATTGCTTCACAGCGTTGCCGATGGGGGCTGGCGGTTCTGTTTAATCCGCCAAGGCTGTATGTACCAGAGTACTGGCTGCCTCGTCGACACTTGAGAAGATCCCGGCTCCGACGCTTGCAACGATTGCTGCACCGAATGCCGCTTCTTCCTGATGTTGAGTCAGCGTGACGGGCAGGCCGAATTCTTTTGAAACGATTTCGGACAACAACCGGTTCTTGCGAAGTCCGTTGCCTGCGGCAACCAGCGTTGTTGGCGAACATTTGGCAACCCGGCGGATTGCTTCAAATCCGCCGTAGAGCGATCGACCCATTCCTTCCAGTACCGCCCGCGCCAAGTGCCTCGACGTAAAATTCCGTGCCGACAAACCTGTGATCGAACCGCGTACGGTCGGGTCCAGCCGGGTTCCGGAAAACGTCGGTTCGCAACGTAGTCCGTCGGCACCTTCGTCAACGGTCGCTGCCGCGTCGCTCATCAGATGGTACATCTCTTCCGTCGGGTCAGTGCTATACAACTGACGGCCGACATCGAGAAAGAATTCTTCAAGAATCTGGTACGACCAACCGCCTGCCAGGCCGACATTCGACAAAAGATTGCCGCCACAGGGGAAGGGCCTCAATTCGATCGGCAATTCGAAATCGAGTGCATCCGTATAGACGGCCACCTGTGCCCCTGTCCCGACGTTGGCCAGAACACTGCCTTTGCGATTTGCGACGCTTCCCAAAAAGCTTGCCTGATGATCGCCAATCGGAGCAAACACAGGAGTTCCTGTTGGAAGTCCCGTGGATCGCGCCCGTTCTGTTGTCAAACAGCCAATCGACTCGTTGGCTTCCCTGATTTCCGGAAAGAGAGATCGGGGGAGCTCGAGTGCCTTGATCGCTTCGTCATCCCATTGCCGCGAACGAATATCAAGCACTCCGCTGCTTCCTGCACAGGATGGCTCGGTGACTGGCCGCTGACCTGTCAGAATGCTCCCGAAGTAGTCCATGATGAACAGCGCCCGAGCATTGGCAGGCAATGTTCGGCGACGCTTCATTTCAAACAACGTCACCGCCATAAAACCCGGATGCAGCCAACATCCCGTTCGTTTCCACGCCTCAGAACCGATGGCAGATCGAGCCGCTTCCAGCCACGTTGTCGTTGCATCCGGCATTGTTTCGAGTGCCCGACGGTCTTGCCAATTGATCAGTGGCGAAACCGGGTTGCCTGTCGTTGCGTCGACCAGGACCGTTCCGTGTTGTTGCCCCGTGATGCCGATCCCTGTGACATCAGCCACTCGTTCACTCAACCCTATGGCGACAGACGACAGACAATTCAGTGCCGTTCGGGAAATGAGTTTCGCATCCCATTCCGAACGACCGCCACTGCGAGCACGGACATCAGTAATGTCGGCACTGTTTTGAGTCACATTGATGGCAAGCGTTTTGCCCGATGACGCGTCGACGGCTATGCAAGTAATCTTCGTGGTTCCAAGATCGATTCCGACAACGACTGGGGATGTTTTCCGGCCGGACACGGATTGGCGAGTCGATTCTTCTGGCGGCATGGGATCAACCCGCAAACGATTTACGATCTTGAATCACGTGGAGAACTTGACTGGTGTCACCAGCGAGTCGAAAATCCGACTTTTGTGAAGAGTGTGCTGTCTGACGAGCCTACGGTCGATCCAATCGTACAATCAAACTGAACGCTGGGCGTCAGATAGATGAAGAGTCCTGTGTCGAGAAAGTTCATCGACGGCTGATTGTGTCCGTACAACGTGTACCACTCCACGAAGCCCCCGACGTGTTTGAACGCCTGGTAGAGGCAGGACACAGACGAATGAAACGAGTCTGTCGTTGAGCGTGTTCCTGCCAAACCGAACGGGCCAGTTGTTCCTCTCGGTCCCGTGACCGAAAAGCTCGGCTGAGTTAAATAGTCCATGCCAAACTGATGTTTAATAAAGACGAACCGGCGAATTGCCCAACCGTTCACGATATTGAAGCGCGGCTGTACGGAATTCCCGGAAATACCATTTGTGCCCGAAGGAAGTAATGCCCCACCCACAAACGTGGTCATAGGGAACCAGTTCTTCTGTTGAAAAATCTCTTGCTTGAAACCGACCTCAACGTCGTTCGTTCCAAAAACAGCACCGTTTTGGCTTGATCGCAAATCCTTCTGATCAATCATCGAATACCCGAGGAATTTGAACCGAAGTTCAAATTCGTCCGTGATTCCGACTCGATAGAGCGTTTCAGGGAGTGTTCTTGTTTCCGAACGGGATTCTGCGTTCAACACACGAGTGTACGTGAATCCGTTCTCGATGATACTTCCGCCTTTTCCGACGGACACGGGGGTATCAGTGAAGTCGGATCGATCCGTGTTGATCAGGTTGTTGAAGTCCCATTCATCAGGGACCTGGATGTTGAAGATATTCGGTCGCTGCGTGTACCAGAAGCTCGACGGATCGTCGTTGTCGAGCGAATCAATATGGGAATATTCCTTCGGGTCGGTCACCGGGAAGTTGATCGTTCCCCAAAATGAGGGCTCATGTGCATTGGCCCCTGGCTTGTCAGCAAACAGCGATTCATGGCGATCCTCGAAGCCCTCAGCAATCGACCTCAAACTCGTCATCGGAGGAACAAAGCCGACATCGAGGGGTTTATCGCTGGACACAAAATATGGTTGCGACGGAGCTTGTACCTGCCCCAACGCTGTCGAGCCAAATATCACACCCGCCGAAATGCAAAACCAGTAACACAACTTCGTGTTAACCAGGCGGAGCGGAATATTTGGCTCAATTTTCCAAGGTTCTACCACATGTCGGCCTTCTGGATGACCAGCATTTTTTGCCGAACGGGCGGCTGGATTCTGGTCGCAGAATATCGTTGCTCAATACAACCCGAATCATCGGCAGAACAGGAACGCAACTTTTGTTGGATTGCCGGTGCTTTCTTTGACTGCCCGGAACCCTTCAGAATTCCAGGAGTCGGTAGTCATGGCTTTGAACAGGAGATTTGGTCGCCGGGAATCGAAAACATGCCACTCGTATCCGTCACTGGAGCGTTCCGATAAAATGACACTATTTGCCTGATTTGCCATTTGCGCCTGTCCTTTAGTGCCTTGGATGAATGGTTGGAAGCAGTGATCTCCCGATGAGTACCAACAACGCCGATCAATACGCGGAATCGCCTGCAAACGTCGAGGAGGTCGGCTCGGCTCGCGTGGTCGCTGCCGGGTCCCGAGCGTCTGAGCCGTTCGCAACCGACGCCGACAATGCCCGGCTTCTACAGGAGCTGGCCGCCACCCGCGAGTACCTGCAATCGATCATAGAACAGCAGGAGGCCGCGAATGAAGAGTTGCAATCTGCGAATTCCGCGCATCTTCGAAATGTTCACGCAGGTCGATACGTCTCTGGAGCGTTCGGTCGGTAGTTTGGAAATCGGACTCACGCTCGTAAAGAGACTGGTTGAAATGCATGGCGGCAGGGTGGAGGGTTCCAGTGAAGCCGGTAGAACTTACCGCCCTCACGAAACTGTTGACCGAATCTTCGCTCGCGACTGCATAACCGTGCTCGCCCGATACTGGCTGGATTTGACGAGTCCGATTGTCGTCGTCACCCCACGATTCGCCGTTCTGTTTACGAACGATATGGGGCGGTTTATGGGTGAAAACGATTTACGATCTACGAGATGACAATCTGCCGCGTCGCGTCGGAAATCTGATGATCGTGATGTGAATGAGCCTGTGAATTACGAACTTCATTCAGCAGCAGATTCGGACGCGATCTTCGTATAGATCTCGCGTGCCTGGTCGTAAGCCTGTTTGGCATCGGGACGCTCTTTTTCACGGATTGCCCGCTGCTTGGAATTCCAGCAGACATCGACTGCTTTTGCACACCACTCAGCACTCTTGCGACTTGCCCGAATCGGCTTGCTATCCACTTGAACGAAGACCGGATTCGTGTGGCATGAAGGGAGGATTCGCAACGCAACCCAGGCTGATTGCGTTAATTCGACATCGAATTCGAGCTTCTGAATCGATCCGTCTGCCGAGATTTCTTTCCTGGCGACCGATTGCCCATTGACGATAACCTCGACCGGG